>CAYLIX010000190.1:0-2662 GCA_964383775.1 uncultured Planctomycetia bacterium | reverse complement strand
TTTATCAAAATAGATATAAAAGCTATCATATAAATAGTGATGTATATCTCTTAGAATGCGCCAGATATGTCGAACGAAACCCCATTAGGGCAGGAATTATCTTGCATCCTGAGGACCATCGTTGGTCTAGTTATAATTTTTACGCAAACAACAGAAAAGATGATATAATAACTAGGAGTCCGGCATATGTGGCTCTTTCAGAAGACCCTATTAAAAGACAAGAAGCATATAAGGAATACGTCAATCAAGACCGGATGTATGAGTCTTTGATTGACAAAGCACTAATGGAGAAGTAGGGTGTCCCTAAGTGGACCGTCCCTAGTTTTGAGTATGAATGAATATATGTTAAAGAAGCGGATATATTACCATGATACAGATTTGGGTGGTGTGGTATATTATGCCAACTACCTTAAATACTTTGAAGAAGTGCGGACTGAACATCTTCGTAGTCTAGGTATAGACTTAAAAGAGCTTCATAAGGAGGATGTAGTGTTTGCAGTAGCGAAGGTGAGTATAAGATACAGGTCACCTGCGCGATATAGCGATGAGCTTGTGATAAGTTCAAAGATCGATAGAGTAAAAGGCGCCTCCATAGAATTTTCACATATTGTAAAGAGGGCGGAATCACTCCTGGTAGAAAGTGCAACTACACTCGTTACAATAGGGCCTGACTTTAAACCCATCCCAATACCGGATAAGGTATCGAATAAGCTAAATGGCTGAATATATATGTCCTCATTGCAAGAAGCCTATTTATGATGATGAGGCATTACTGTGTCTATACTGCGGGGAGAGCCTCAGGCGTGGCATTGGGTTTATGGGAAAACTAAAGTATACAAACCCTAGGGCGATATTTGTGATAATAGTGGCCCTGGTATTGGTCAGTTTTATTCTGCTCATTAAAGGATAGTTTGGTACTGACAAATATAGAAAAAGAAGGTATAATAGTTTAATCAAATATGAAAGATTATAATAAGCCATGAAAGTCCTCACTGAATATCTGTGGTTTAATACTAAGAAGGAGAGAGAATTTCTTAATATTACGCCGCAGGTAGAGTCCCTTATTACCAAGAGCGGTATAAAAGAGGGGATATGCCTTGTCAATACCATGCATATTACTGCCAGTATATTTATAAATGATAATGAAGGCGGGCTGCACCAGGACTTTGATAAGTGGCTGGAGCATCTTGCCCCGCATCAACCCATTTCACAATACAAACATAATCTCACTGGTGAGGATAATGCAGATGCACATCTAAAGAGGACTATAATGGGGCGTGAAGTGGTAGTGGCTGTTACTAGTGGCTCACTCGATTTCGGGCCATGGGAACAGATCTTTTATGGTGAGTTTGATGGCAGGCGTCGTAAGAGAGTACTCGTTAAGATCATGGGGGAGTGATAAATATGCCTGAACAGACCTTTAAAAAATATCAGAAGTACTTAAAAGAGAATGGTACGCTCGATGGATTAACAAAGTGCTATACTAAGCCCAATTTGCTCGATCTTATTCCAAAGCTTATAAATGAGTCTAATGAAACGGGCGAACCGTTTTCAGTGGTCTTTATTGACTTTGATAAATTTAAAAAGTACAACGATAAACAAGGGCACTTGTTCGGAGATAATATACTTACCTATGTTGCAAGTACTATACGACTGACCTTGGAAGAGAAGGGGTTTGTATTTCGTTATGGCGGAGATGAATTTGTAGTGGTGCTGCCGGAGAGAGATAGTAAAGAGACCTTTGAGTTATCCCGCACATGTAATTATAACGTTTCAAACCGACCCTTTTTGTACGTTGGAAAGTTATACACCATTACTGTAAGCATGGGTATAGCCAGTTACCCGACTGATGGGCTGTCAATGGAAGAGTTATTCAGCAAAGCTGACACTGCAATGTATGTTTCAAAAAAGTTTGGTGGCGGTCTTGCTACTGAAGTTAGCAGAGTTGCATATATACGCGTCAGGAATGCGCTTGCAATGATAATAGTTTCAGGTTTGATTATCTTCTCCATATTTTATGTAAATCGTTATGTGCATAAAGAATTTATACAGCGGGCAGTCAAAGAGGCTACTAAGATCAGGATTACTGTAGAGGAGAAGCCTAAAGGTAAAAGGGCTACGATCATGCTAAAGAACGGGCATCTCTTTCGCGGGTATGTACAGGAAGAGACTGAAGATTCTATCCTAGCATCATTTGATACCGGCGTAAAAGAGACGGTCTTTAAGATAGATAAATCTGAAGTGGTAAATATTATTTATGAGTAAGATGGAGTAGAAAGTTAAAGAAGGGGGTGTGCTATGAAGTGTTGTATGACTGAGAAACTAAGCGACCCAAAGAAGAAGGCACTGGATGATAAGATAACTGCCATAGGATGGGCGTTATTCTTTGTAATGATCGGTGGATTATTGCTCATGCCAAAGGGCATAGTTCCTGACTCTGCATGGCTTATTGGTGCAGGACTTATTATGATCGGAGCAAATATTGCGCGCCGTAAGAATGGTATAAGATTGTGCGGATGCGGTACTGGTCTAGGTGCAGTTTTACTGCTGGCAGGTATATTTGGCCTATTCGGCATAGTCTTTCCTATAATACCCGTTCTCTTAGTATTAGTAGGTGTTGGCATTATTATGGGCATAGTTAAGAAGAAGAGCTGTAAGTAGC
>CAYLIX010000189.1:0-2671 GCA_964383775.1 uncultured Planctomycetia bacterium | reverse complement strand
GTGAGTCTATAGTAAGGCCGCGTTCGCACTGTGTGTCATGCAATAAGATGATTCCCTGGTATGATAATATACCGCTGGTTAGCTACATATTCTTAAGAGGCAGATGCAGGTATTGCAAAGCGAAGATATCACCATTGTATTTTGTAGTAGAGGCCCTTACAGGCGGGGTATTCCTGCTATTATATAGTCACTTTGGTCTCTCAGCGGAATTTTTCATATTTACCGTGGTGGGCGGTTCATTGATAGTATCGAGTTTTATAGATCTTAAGATCCAGGAGATACCCGATGAGATCACATTGCCCGGTTTAGGCATAGGTCTAATATTATCTACTATATATCCTGCGCTTATGTCGCAGTCAGGACATCTTTTGGGCTTGGCATATTCTCTTCTGGGCGCATTGGCAGGAGGCGGTCTTATATATGGGCTTGGTGTCATAGGAAAGATCATCTTTAAGAGGGATGCCATGGGTGGGGGAGATGTAAAACTCATGGCAATGTTAGGGGCATTCATGGGTTGGAGGCTCATTACACTGGTATTTTTTATTGCGCCATTTTTTGGTGCAGTTATAGGAATTATATCTAAAATAAAGAATAAAGAAGACCTTATCCCTTATGGCCCGCACCTTTCACTCGCGGCCATAATAGCGCTTTTATGGGGAAACAGGATACTCGGTTGGCTTTTGATCTAACTAATGGAGGAACGCCATGTTGAGATACTTGACTGCTGGTGAATCGCACGGAAAGGCTGTGATCTCTATATTGGAAGGCATGGTCTCAGGCCTGAAACTTGATGCTAAGAGAATAGACGCAGAGCTTAAGCACCGTATGAAAGGATATGGCCGGGGCGACAGGATGAAGATAGAGAAGGATTCTGTCCAGATCTTGTCCGGGTTAAAGAATGGCCTTACACTCGGCAGCCCGATAACGTGCATGGTAGATAATAAAGACTCTTCTATTGAGACGCTGCCTGCTTTGAGCTGTCCAAGGCCAGGCCATGCTGATCTGGCAGGGGCACTTAAACATAATGAAAAGGATCTGCGCACTATACTCGAGCGCTCAAGCGCTAGGGAGACTGTAGCGCGTGTTTGTGTTGGTTCGATCTCAAGGATACTCCTTGAAGCCCTGGGCATAGAGATCTTAAGTCATGTCACAATGATAGGCGGCGTTGACTGCCACACAAAGGATCTCTCATTTGATGAGCTTAAGACATTATCCAGTAAGTCGCCGGTAGGGTGTGCAGATGAAGCTGCTACAAAGCTTATGTGCGAAGAGATAGATAAGGCAAAAGAGGCTGGTGATACACTGGGCGGGGCATTTGAAGTGGTCGTCCGGAATGTGCCGGCAGGTATTGGGAGCCATGTGCATTGGGATCGTAAGCTGGATGCCAATCTTGCAAGGGCACTCATGTCAATCCAGGCCATAAAGAGCGTGAGCGTGGGGCTCGGCGCAGAGGTTGCACGCAAGATGGGCAGCCAATGCCATGATGAAGTGATCTATAGTAAAGAGACCGGTTTTTCCAGAAAGACGAATAATGCCGGAGGTATTGAGGGCGGCATATCAAACGGAGAAGAGATATTAGTACAAGCATATATGAAGCCCATCTCCACGCTCAAGGAGCCGTTAAAGAGCGTAGATGTAAATACCAAGAGGGCAAAGAAGGCTGAAGTGCAGCGATCCGATGTCTGTGCTGTGCCTGCTGCAGGCGTAGTAGGCGAGGCAGTCGTGGCATTTGAGATCGCAAATGCAATATGTGAGAAGTTCGGGGGAGATTCCCTTGAAGAGATGAAGCGAAACCTTGATAATTATACTGCACAGCTTAAACGATACTAAACTATGAAGAATATTGTATTGGTTGGATTTATGGGCACGGGCAAGAGCGCAATAGGCAGGCGCCTTGCAAAGGAGCTTAAGCTAAAGTACGTAAATACCGACGAGATAATAGAGGAGCAAGAGAGGCGCCCCATAAGCGAGATATTTGCCAAGGAAGGCGAGCCCTATTTCAGGGAGATAGAGAAGAAGGTTGTAAGAGAGGTCTCTAGCATGGATGGGGTCGTCATTGCCACTGGAGGAGGCGTTGTCCTCGATAGCGGCAATATGGAGAATCTAGCAAAATGCGGCGTTATCATATGTCTCAATGCAAGTCCTGAGGTTATACTTGAGAGGACAAAGAGATATACGCTTTTGAATATCCCGGATCCATTGGCCAGGATAAAGGAGCTTCTTAAGGAGAGGGACCCTTACTATAAAAAGGCTGATTTTCAGGTAGATACTACGGATAAGAGACTAGAGGCGGTCGTAAAAGAGATAGAGGGCCTGGTATGAAGTATACAAAAGACGATCTCATTGCGCTGAATATGTCGGGGGTTGGTTTTATCAAGCTTAAATCCCTTAATAAGGCGCAGCTATTAAAGAAGATCTCTGATATTAAGAAGACCGGGGCAATAGAGAGGGAATGGGGATTAATAGAGAAGCACAAGGTCTCTCTCATCTCTATATTTGATAAAGAATATCCTGAGATACTAAAGAATATATACAGTCCTCCCATTCTCTTATATGTAAAGGGGCGATTACCCGCGGAGAATGATATAAATATTGCAATCGTAGGCTCAAGAAAGGCCAGTGCATATGGAGTAAATATGTCGAGTAAATTGTCACACTATCTTGCAGCACT
>CAYLIX010000188.1:0-2673 GCA_964383775.1 uncultured Planctomycetia bacterium | reverse complement strand
AACAAAGGGTACAAATGAACCTTACAGGATGTTTACATCACGTGCTGAATATAGGCTTGTATTGCGCGAGAGCAATGCAGATTTGCGGCTGGGTAAGATCGGTTATGAATTGGGCTTATTAAAGAGAGATGAGTATGAACAGATCTGCTCTAAGCAAGACAGGATCGAGAAGGAACTTACCAGGCTAAGAGATGCAAAGCTAGATAAGGCGCTTAAGAGGCCAGAGGTATCATATGAAGACCTCTTCAGTGATAGCTCTATGAATAGCAAGTTGAGATCTGAAGAGATATCAGAACTGGAGATAGAGATTAAATATAAGGGTTTTATAGAGCGACAGGACAGAGATATAGAGCGGTTTAATAAGATAGAGAGGATAAGGATACCACAAGACATGGACTTTTATAATATAACAGGCCTTTCAAATGAGATAAAAGAGAAACTTACTGCCGAGAGGCCGCACTCTGTTGGCCAGGCATCGCGTATCTCGGGTGTTACGCCTGTGGCCGTATCCTTACTCATGGTGCATCTTAAAAGTGGATAATAATATTGAATTAAGGGAATTTGCATTATCAAAGGGCGCATCCTGTTTTGGCGTATCTTCTTTTGATTCCAGGGAAGAAGAGCATTCCCTCCCTACGGATACGCTAAAAGACCTTACCAGGGCAGTGTCCATAGCCATACGCTTATCGAGTGGCATATTGCAGGGTATTACTGATAAACCTACGAGACTCTACTTTCACCATTACAGGACAGCCAATATGTTTCTGGATCAGCTGACCCTATCTATCCAGCAATTTATACATAATAAGGGCTTCAATGCCTTTCCAATACCAGCCTCTCAAATAGTCGACTGGGAGAAACAGACTGCCCACCTTTCACACAAGAGATTTGCTGCATTATCAGGCATAGGGTGGATTGGCAGGAATAACCTGATCGTGACCCCAGAATACGGCGCCAGGATAAGGCTTGCTACCATACTTACAGATATGCCTCTTAAATGTGATGAACCCATTAAGAGAGATTGCGGCGAGTGCATGGAATGTGTGTCAGTATGTCCGGCAAACTCTATAAAGAAGAGCAAGGACAATTTCGATTATATGAGCTGTTATGAAAAGCTCAAGGAGTTTCGTAAGAAGAGGTATGTAGATCAATTCATCTGTGGTATCTGCGTAAGGGCATGCAAGGGAGAGAAGATATGTGCGGGATAGCTGGTATTGCTACCTTAGGAAATAGAGAGATAAACGAGAATCTCCTGCGCAAGATGTGCAAGTGCATGGAGCATCGCGGCCCTGATGATGAAGGTGTGTACTTATCGCGCAAAGAGAATCCAAATAGACGCCTCAATGTAGGACTTGCCCATAAAAGACTCAGCATCATAGATATAGATGGTGGCCACCAACCCATGTCAAATGAAGATAAGTCAGTGTGGATAGTCTACAATGGCGAAGTATATAACTTCCCTGAACTTAAAAGAGAGCTTGAAGGCAAGGGGCATAGATTTACCACTAAGAGTGATACAGAGGTGATAATCCATCTCTACCAAGAGTATGGTACAGGCTGTCTAAAATTCTTAAGGGGGATGTTTGCCTTCTGCATATGGGATGCAGCCAAAGATATTATCTTCTTGGCACGAGACCGAATAGGACAGAAGCCACTCTTTTATTATAACGAAGGCGGAAGGCTCATATTTGCATCAGAGATTAAGGCTATCTTAGAGGATGACTCGGTAAATAGAGAATGCAAAATGGCTTCTTTGGATAGTTTTCTTACCCTTGGATATGTTCCAAGCCCAGATACAATGTTTAAAGGAATAAAGAGACTACCTCCTGCACACTATGCCCTATATGACGGCAAAACCTTAAAGATAGAGAGATATTGGAGTTTAAATTATAACAAAGGCCCTGAGGATCTTAAAGAAGCCAAAGAGAGGATTTATAGATTATTAGAAGAAGCTACGCGCATGAGGCTTATAAGCGACGTACCTTTAGGGGCATTCTTAAGCGGTGGAGTAGATTCCAGCTGTATAGTGGCATTAATGAGCCGCCTCTCTGGCAGCAAGGTAAAGACATTCTCTATTGGATTTGAAGAGGGCGATTTTGATGAACTTAAGTACGCCCGGTTTATCTCTAAGAGATTTAATACAGATCACAGAGAATTCATAGTAAAGCCGCAAGCGCTTGAGATCATACCAAAATTGTCCTGGCATTATGATGAACCCTTTGGTGATTCATCGGCTATACCTACATATTATGTGGCTAAGACTACAAGAGAATTTGTAACAGTGGCCTTAAATGGCGACGGAGGAGATGAATCATTTGCAGGGTATCCACGCTATAAAGGTGTAGATTTAAGCCGATACCTTAAGGCAATACCAAAGAGTATATTAATGACCGGACAGAAGATGTGCCTATCATCCTCGTATGCACAGAGATTCTTTAAAGGACTTGCAGATAATACCGGGATAGAAGGGGCGTATATTGACTGGCTGAACTATTTTACCCGGGATGATAAGAGAAGGCTTTATACGGGTAATACCAAGGCCGCTTTAAAAAAGAGCAGCCCAGACGCATATCTAAGAGATCTGATCAATGGCTCAAGCGCAGAAGATATAGTAGAGAAGATCATGGATGCAGATATTGCAAGTTATCTTTCTGAAGACCTCATGGTAAAGGC
>CAYLIX010000187.1:0-2677 GCA_964383775.1 uncultured Planctomycetia bacterium | reverse complement strand
CGGACGAATAAGCTTGTTCTCTGAAGGCACAAAAGAGAATGCAGCAGTATTTTGCCATGCAGCCACATTCCAGATAGCTGCAGAGTGCGTAGCAGGCAGGGGTAATGAAGCCTATGCATCTATGAAGAAGATCATGCCCAATAGCCAGAAGGATTATAACCTGTATAAGACCGAGCCTTATGTCTATGCAGAGTATCTGGTAGGGCCGGAGCACCCATACCTATATGGTGAAGGCGCGTTTACATGGATAACGGGTACGGCTGGGTGGACATTCCTTGCAGGAACTGAATATCTCCTCGGCGCTCAGAGGGACTATGAAGGCTTAAGGATAGATCCAGTTATACCAGCCAAGTGGAAGAAGTGTAAGATCACAAGGCCTTTTAGAGGCGCAGTCTACGAAGTAGAGATTGCAAACCCCAAAGGTAAAGAGAGGGGTATTAAGAGCATCTCTGTGGATGGCGATCCTATAGAAGGAAATCTCATAAAGCCCGGCAAAAAGGGCAAGAGATATAAAGTAAAAGTAGTAATGGGATAATGAATTACGCCAAGACATTTATTCTTCTAGTTACGCTTACACTTCTCTTGGTATGGATAGGCAATCAATTCGGCGGGCCGCAAGGCGCTGCAATAGCATTGATCTTTGCCTTTATCCTGAATGTAGGTAGTTTTTGGTTTAGTGACAGGATAGTACTTGCAATGTATAAAGCTCGGGATGTATCTAAAAATGATGCCCCTGAGCTTTATGCTTTAGTAGAAGACCTTATCATAGATGCAAAGCTGCCCATGCCGCACATCTGCATAATCCCGCAGAATACCCCAAATGCCTTTGCTACTGGAAGAGACCCTGACCATGCAGCCGTCTGCGTAACAGAAGGGATACGGGATCTTCTTACAGAAGAGGAGCTAAAGGGCGTGCTTGCGCATGAGCTGGCGCATGTGAAGAATAGAGACACACTTATAATGACCATTGCTGCGACTGTAGCAGGCGCAATTATGATGATGGCAAGTATGGCAAGATGGGCAGCAATATTCGGGGGATTTGGATCCAGGGACCGCTCAAGAGATGGAGGCAATGTAATATCTCTACTGGCTATTGCAATCTTAGCACCCATCGCTGCAATGATAGTACAGCTTGCCATATCTCGCACAAGGGAGTATGCAGCAGACAGAAACGGCGCGCGTTTTGCACACTCTGGAGATGGTCTTGCGAGCGCTTTGAAAAAGTTGGAGTATGCAGCAAAACGCAGGCCAATGCCTGCATCACCCCAGACAGCGCATCTATTCATAGTCAATCCATTACGAGGAAATATGCTCGCCACTCTCTTTTCAACACATCCTCCTATAGAGAAGCGTGTCGAACGTCTGTCATCTCTAAAATTCTGAAGCGTTTTTCAACAAGGAACGTAAAAATAAAAACGCTTCAAGAAAAATGTATTGTTCTATTTGCCAAAGTAATCTTTATGTGATATAGTTGAGTAAGAAATGAAAAAAAAATTACTAAAAAAATTTTGTGCGACGGCTATCGGCAGTGTGCCACATACCGACGCAGGGAATATTACAAAGTATATACTAAAGACCTATAAAGATATTCCGTTTTGGCCGCAGATGCCGAAGAGGTCGTTCTTTGAAAATATGTACACGCAATTTATCGAAGGGTTTCCCGTCGCCAGGATAGACGAGGCAAAGGAGAGACTCTGGATAGATAGTGCAAGACTTACGGATGAGCTTGAGAAGACATATGAGAGAGTGATCAGCGAAGATTACGACTATTTTGCTATGTCGAAAAAGCATGCACTCGGGTTTTATGAATTTCTCTCTCAGGCAAAAGGTATTTTAAAACCCGATACATTTATCAAAGGACACATTACAGGGCCGATAAGTTTTGGATTGTCTGTTACGACCGAGAGTAAACAGCCCATACTCTATCATACAGAATTGTCAGAACTACTTTCGAAGATACTATCAATGAAGGTAGCGTGGCAGATACGAAAACTTAAAAGTCTAAGTAAAAATGTTATAATATTTATAGATGAGCCGTATCTAGTATCTATAGGTTCGAGCGTTGTGAATATAAAGAAAGACGATGCTACATCAAAGATCAGCGAGCTTGTAGAGACTATCCATAAAGAAGGGGCCCTCTGCGGTATACACTGTTGCGGCAATACAGACTGGTCGCTTCTCTTGGGGCAGGATATAGATATATTAAATTTTGATGCGTATAATTTTTCAAAATCCCTGGCGTTATATCCTGATGCCCTGAAGGTTTTTTTAAAAAAGGGCGGATCACTGGCGTGGGGGATCGTCCCAACGCAGGAAGGTATAGGCAAAGAGAATATTACAACGCTTACAAAGAGGCTCGAACAGGGATTTAAAGAGTTTGCTGATAAGGGTATTGAAAGAGATGCGATATTGAATTCATCTATTATTACACCCAGCTGTGGGTGTGGCACATTGAGCGAGGAAGATGCAAAGAGGGTCTTCGGCCTGACTGTAGATTTGTCCGAGGCCCTGATGAGGGAATATGGAAAATAATGTAGATAACAATATAACGCAAGAGGAGCTTGTTCCTCTAAAATTCGGCGGCCAGGACAATAATTACGCTACTTATGAAAAGGCAAGGGTCGCGATAGTGCCCGTGCCCTATGGACAGACCGTAACATATAGGAAGGGCACAGAA
>CAYLIX010000186.1:0-2708 GCA_964383775.1 uncultured Planctomycetia bacterium | reverse complement strand
TAATGATCGTGACAGCTATTATAGGCATGATCGCTTCACTGGCTGTACCAAGATATCTTGACCTAAGAGATGACACTGTAACCCAATCATGCGATGTAAACAAATCGCTGATATCAGAAGCTGTCAGTCTATGGTTATTAGATACAGATGGTAGAATAGGCGATCCTCCACCTGACATAGAAGAAGATCTGGGAGGATATTTTAGCAGTATACCCGTGTGTCCTCTCTCTGGAGCAAGTTACGACGTAACAGGTGAGCTTGATGGATATAGCGTAGAATGCTCAGAACACGACTCTTCAGGGCCTTCAGTACGCTTATTTGTAGTAGACCTGATGCCTGGATAACGCTATTTAATTGGGGACGTGTCTGAAAGTGCCAACTCTCTATCCGTGTCTTATCTTCATGACTATGATATAGATTGATGAAGCAAATGCAATAGAATTGGCTAGCATTATAGGTAAGGCATTTGTTAATACTCCATACACCAGCCATAAGAATATACCCGTAGCAAACATCACAAGCATTATCAAAGAGAGATCCCGAGTCTCTTTTGTGCGATGTATCTGCACCATCTGCGGTATAAGCGAACTAGTCGTAAATACCGCTGCAATCAATCCAATTACAGTAATATAATTCACTACTCAGGATTCCTCTCGAATACGTACAATATCTCCAGACTTTGGCTCAGAACCTTCAAGTAGAGTGCCAGTAGAATACTTTGGCTTCACTGAGTCTATTCTTAGTGAACCAAGCCTATGCTCTTCTACTCCAAGGATTGCGCCGGTCTCAGGATCAGTGATCTCTTTTGATACTACATATATGTTCAGTGTATCGCCTGATGATAATCCTACATCTTTTCCTGCATTTACATATACCTTCCCATCAGACACATCTGAGATCCTTCCTGTCCAAGGGATATCATCTGCCTTTTCAATAATACGTGCTACCATATCTTTAATAATATTACGAGCCGCCTTTCCAAGAGGCGTCTTCTTAAATTGCTCTGTACCCAGTCCTAAGCCAGTACCCGTATGTGAAATCCCAAAATGCGAGCTCGAGCCCTTTGCCTCACCTTCCGCCTCATATGTATCGATAATCTCACCAGTAGTAGCATCTATGAGCCTTAGGTCAATCGCTATATGTGCAGTCATGGATGCCCCGCCTATGACTCCGCCAATCGGCAGCCTTGTACCGCTCAATGAAATCTGTCCACCGCCGCCTTTCTTGCTCGATTCAAAATCTGTAACCGTACCCCGCACAAGTATCTGTGCCCCTAGTAGCTTTCCTGTCTTTGCGCCAGATTGAGGAGTAGTCAGCCCCTTCTTTGCCAATGTCTGCTCTCCTAATATGTCCGGCAATGCTGCGCGCTCTACTATTATAAAACGTCCTGACTTGCTAAGCTCATTCGAAAGCATAGCAGATAAGCCCTCACCTACATCGCCTCCTCCAAATTTATCTGTGCTCTCAAATCGCATCACAGCAATGCGCTTCTTTACAGAAGCGCTCTCAGTGGCTGCGCCTTGAGCCTGCGCATCTACCTCAAAGAGGAGACTACATAAAACTACCCCTAAAATAAAAAGAACCCACTTATTGGGCATTTGCTTTTCCATCTCTATTCTCCTTTTATCTATGAAACTAGGACCAAGAGCTCTACTCAACGCATCTCCCAGACTGCACTATAATAATCACTGGATCTAGGTTTACTACTGATTTGTTGGGCCCCTGCAGGCGAATAATCCAGGTAACTTTGAGACCTGTACCCATCACCATTAAACAACGGGGTTACATGGACAACATACAGGACCTCAGGCACTTCCAGGGTCTCATTAGTCACATTCAATGTAGTGACATCACCGGTCAGATTTAGCGTTGTATCTGCCAGAGCAGATGTAGACCATGTAAATACCAGTATCAGCGCTCCTATGCACAATAGCCTCTTCATTCTATTCACCTCCTAAGATGGCAAATAGACCAATCTGCCCTCTATAACAAGTGTAGCATATGGACAATAAGTAGTCAAGATAGCACACTACATTTTAGCTCTAACATATTCTGCCATATGTAGTTACATAAATACGATTATATTATTATTTTGAAAGAGCCAAGTACCCTGGCAGCAGAATATTAACTATCGGAATTATTAACAAAATACCTATCCAACTCGGCTTATTCACAGCCTTTGCAATATTCATCCATACAATAACTGCAACGACTATATTGGCCAATGGTATCAAAAATAGCCAGCACCACTTAGCAGGCTTACCTGCTATCTTGCACATCTGATAGATATTGGCAAGTGGTATCCATGAAAGCCATACACGTGCAGTCTTGGTCTTTCTAGATATCGCATGCAGAGACAATGCAAAATAGAGGTAAATCAATAGTAGCAGCCACCACAACCATCTCTTTGCTAAGGGTGCGTCTTCTGGAAGGACTGGTACAGGTAATCTCTTTATTCCTTCTGCCTTCATAGCAATATCCAATAAAGACGGTCCCTTTACTGAACCAGAACTTTCTTGCGGTGAAAGGTCCATTACGCCTGCACCATCAGGGCCACCAGGCGGTACTACTGGCATCTGTATAACATCTGCATCCGGTGCAACTGGTGGAGCTTCATCGCCTGCAGGAGGCACTATATCATCGATCTCATCTTCCTCGAGATCATCACGATTGGGATCCACTCGATCTACATCCTCACCATCTACTTC
>CAYLIX010000185.1:2441-2714 GCA_964383775.1 uncultured Planctomycetia bacterium | reverse complement strand
TCTTTAGCGGCATTGAAGGCAGAGAGAAGATACAACAGACCTTTTACTATGACCCTGAGGGCAACATAACCGAGCGCAAAGACTATGAATATGATGGCAAGCGCCTCGTAAGCGTATTTACCTATGACACAGAAGGTCTCGAGACATCAGTAGATAGAAGAGAGAAGGGTACCGGCACACTTACTGAAGAGAGTGTATTTGATGGCATCGCAGGGAGAGAAAAGATCCAGCAAACATAATCTTAGGATAAGGATGGCAATATTTTTGAACGAA
>CAYLIX010000185.1:0-2431 GCA_964383775.1 uncultured Planctomycetia bacterium | reverse complement strand
CATTCTCATCCGATCTTATTTTCTGGCATTGCAGGCAGAGATAAGATACACCAGTCATTCTATTATGACTCTGAAGGCAATATTATTGAACGCAAAGATTATGAATATGATGGTAAGCGCCTGGTAAGTGTACTCACCTATGACACGGAAGGGCTCGATGTATCAGTAGACTCAAGAGAGAGAGGAGTAGGCACCCTTACAGAAGAGAGCGTTTTTGAAGGCATCGCAGGTAGAGAAAAGATCCAGCAAAGTTATTCTTACGATAAGGATGGCAATATAGTAGAACGAAAAGACTATGTATATGAAGGCAAACGACTCGTAAGTATTCTCACTTATGATACAGAAGGCCTGGAGAGTTCTATTGATAGAAAAGAAGAAGGTACAGGCATCCTTATTGAAGAGTCCACCTTTGATGGCATAGAAGGCAGGGAGAAGATCCAACAGACATTCTATTATGACTCTGAAGGCAATATTATTGAACGCAAGGATTACGAGTATGATGGCAAGCGCCTTATAGGCACAAAGCAATATCTTACAGATGGCTTAAGCGATGAAGAAGCAAGGCAGCGTGCAGCAGGCATGCTTACTGAAGAGGCCACCTATAAGGGCAGGGCCACAAAAGAGAGATTGGACTATTCTACAAACTACGGTGATCTCTCTGCAAAAGAAGCAGATATCCCACAAGACCCACGTGAAATACTATCCCTTGCCACAGATCCAGATGCTACAGATATAGAGACAGATGCCCAAGGTAGGGTTACATCGTTCAGCCTCCTTGGCAAGGATTATACGATCAATTATGATGATGAAAATAATGGCAGGATCTCTTCTATAGAGACAGTCTCTAGTACTGATACATTAAGCTATTCCTTCAGTTATTATGCAGGAGATGGCAGGCTTATACAGGTAGCGGAGGCATCATTAAGCCTTGGTACGACTACCTATTATATCTATGAAGGTGCAAAGAATAGCGAACTATTGACCCTTGTAAATGATGGTGTATTCTCCACAGACTATATCTATGACCTGGATGGGACGCTGGGTGGAGATGGTGTATCAGGCACATTGGACGCCATAAGAAAAGAGCGGATATCAACCGGCCTTGCCATACAAGAGATATACTATGAAGGCGTGCAGGGAAGAGAAGTAGTAGATTTTATTATAAATTATGCGTCAGATAACAGCGCCTATACTGCAACGACCTACTTCTATGGAGATGACGGATCAAAAGGGGCCTCTCAGGCATTGAATCAAGATAGGCTCTTTAAGACCATTACATATTATATAAAAGACGACGCAGGTTCTGGTAAGGATGTAACATTCATGGATGGATACCTTACCATTGGAGCAGATGCCGATTATACGCAGAAGGCATTTTATAAGGGTATCAAGAATAGGGAGAGAATTGATTTTAGTATTCTGTATACTGAAGACAGCACACCTTTAAGCGTATCCAAATATACCTATGGTGGTTACGAAGCATTTGAAGCAGGTAAGAGGGCCCTTTCAAAGACTGAGGAACTTGTATATTCCAGCTCAAGCACTGTTATTGATGAAGATTCAGGTAGCCTTACTATAACCAATGCTACTGTAAGACAAGAGTTTGTATATGAAGGCGTAAAGAATAGAGAGAGGATAGCGTATAGCTATCTATACTTAAGCGATGGCACACTGGCAGTCAGGAATGACTATATTTATGATAATGATGCAGATGGGGCACTCGATTTAGTAGAGAGATATATAACGAGCAACCTATCCCGCGATGATGCGATGTCAAAGGGGCAAGGATATCTCCAGTCAGAGACTTACTATACAGGCACACTTGGAGAAGAGTACATCACAAAGTCATATTCATACAGAGGCGGCGAAATAATAGAAAGAAGCGAATACACTTATCACGAAGATAAGAAGAGAATAGATCAGATCAAGTCGTATGATGTAAAGTATCTAACTAATAAAGAAGACAAGACCAGGCTCTCTGCCACTACAGACTATCACTATGATGCTGATTATATAAATCGACTCGTTTATACAGTGACACAAGGCACGACATACAGCACTCTACCAGATGAGACATATTGGGTAAACGGTGACTATACAACTACCAGCAACTATAATGAATATGGCATTCTATTCTCTCAGAATACCACGGGTCGTTCATTAACAAATATCAGGGGTAGCTGGGAGGTTGCATCTACTTACCAGACTTCAGCCACAGGCGCTCAGATAGATAAATACGGTACAGTACGTGAAAGCACAACAGTAGGAGTAAGCGGCCGTGATCATAATGGAACTGCATTTACAACAGTACTTGGTACCTACTCCACAACCTCAATCTTTGGTGAGGATGGAGTCCAGGATTCATCCTCAACAGCAGGTGAGACCCTCAACCTAGCCGGTGAAAAGATCGGTGAATACAATACATCCTCTA
>CAYLIX010000184.1:0-2715 GCA_964383775.1 uncultured Planctomycetia bacterium | reverse complement strand
ATAGTCGGGATGATATTAAGTTTAAACTCTCTCTACATGAATTACCGGCTCGTGCCAAAGGCGCACCATGAGATGCGTAATACCATGCGGGATATTGGACTTAAGAGCCCTGCTGCTTATATAGAAGCAGGTACATTTATAAGGAGTTTTAAGGATTATATAATCTTTATATACGAGATAAATGGTAATCGCATGAGGAATATCCGCATATATCAGCCGCAGAAGGACAAGCCTACGCGCACTATAGTGGCATCCAGGGGTGAATTTATACCTGTACCTGAGAAGAGGATCGTAAAGTTAAAGCTCATAGATGGAACGACTGAAGAGCCGATCCCCACAGACCCAACCAACTTTTATAAATTAAACTTCAAGACCTATTACATGACACTCAATATGGATACACCTAAGAAGACGAGTAAAAATATAAAGAAGAAGACAAAGGATATGACATTTAAGGAATTGCATGAAGAAATAAAGGATGTAAGAGAAGCAGGCATAATAGATGTAAGCCCGCTCGTTACACGTATACATAAAAAGATCGCGCTCTCATTCTCCAGTTTTGCATTCATATTGATTGCACTCCCCCTGGCAGTAAGGACACACAGGAGTGAAAAGTCTATTGGATTTGGCATAAGCCTTGCGCTCCTCGTGATATACTGGCTATTACTGGCAGCAGGCAATATATGTGCCATTAGGCAGTACTTGCCGCCGATTTTTGCAATGTGGCTCGGCAATATCATCTTTATATCAGCAGGTCTTTATCTATTGCGCAAGATGGCAAAGAGGTAATATTATGAAGATACTCGATAGATACATACTGGCCGGATTTATACAATCGCTCATATACTGTATTGTGGCATTTATATTTCTATATATAGTAGCGGATCTATTCAATTATATAGACGAGATGATAAAGAGCCAGGTATCTGTACATACAGTCCTCGTCTATTACGGTACATTTATTCCTACGATATTTGTGCAGGTAGCACCCATGGCAGCACTCCTTGCTGCCATATATACACTGAGCAACTTAAAGAAATATAATGAGCTCACAGCAATAATGATAAGCGGCGTAAGCCTGTGGAAGATATTAAAACCCATTCTCTTTGCCTCGATGCTTCTTTCTTTATCAGTGCTTTATGTTAATGAAAAGCTCGTACCGCGATATACACCTATATCATATGAGATACGCAATGATAAGATAAGGCATATAGGCAAGAAGGCAAAGACTGTACTAAAAGATATAGCTATATTCGGTGAGAATAACCGCATCATATATGCAGGCTCCTTTGATATACAAAAGAAGATACTAAAGGATATAATAATACACGAAAATGACAAGAATCAGAATCTGGTCATGAAGCTTACTGCCCAGAAGGGCTGGTGGGAAAAGGGGCGCTGGGTCTTTGAAAACGGCACTTCGTATAGATTAAATGAATCCGGCCATATGATAGGCACGCCGTCGCCTTTCAGGAGAAAGATAATGGATCTAAAGGAGCGGCCCAGGGATTTTAAGAAGAAGGGTAAGAATCCCGAATACATGAACTTTCATGAGCTTAGATCATATATAAATAGATTTTCCAAAAAATCTTCATCCACTACAAAGAAGCTTACCGTAGATCTCTGGTATAAGACATCCCTTCCATTTGTAAGTATCATAGTGATCTTTGTGGCAGCGCCCTTTGCCTTTGCATTAAAAAAAGGTGGGCTCTTGATAGGCATAGGCATAAGCATAGTGATAGGGCTTCTCTTCTATGGGATCTCTGCGATCTTTGTAGCCATGGGTAAGGCGGGTATACTTCCGCCTATACTGGCAGCCTGGATGGGCAATCTCTTATTTCTTACTATAGGCCTATTCAGTATGAAGAAGTGCCGATAGCCTAATCGTCACCCTCGCCATCCATTACAATCGTCTTCGTAGATCTCTTTGGTGTGATTTTTTTAAGCGCAATCAGCTTCTCTATGGAATCTTTTGTATCGCGCACATTGAGCTTATCAAAGAGAAACTCAAACTTTGCCTCTACTTCATGCGCAATCTTATCCCTCACCTCGACTGGTAGACTCAAGATATCCTTCTTGAATGGCCCGAGCGCTTTCTTCCTCGTCTTATATATGAACTGTTCCTGGGTCTGGCCTTTCTTCTTCTCGGCCGATAGATTCTTATCTATCCAGGCATATATGCGGTCACGAAGATCAGATGGAAAGTGCTTTGAGTCATAGATCATATTCTGGAATTGTGTAGCCAGATGTACTTCTGCTGCCTCTACCTCAGAAAACTTACCAAATGCCTCATCAGGGAGAGTCGAAGCACCATGCTGCACTGCACCTGCTAAGCCAAACTCATCCCTAGATATCTTTGAAAGGTTCTTTAAAGTATCAAAGTCCAGTTTTACCTTTGCTACTGTGCCATCCGGAAGCACTACTCCACCATGGGAAGTGCCTGTCTGTATACTGATCTTTGATATGCCTGTGCTGCCCTTTGATAATTTTTCATTGAACCCCTTCATGAATGCGCGTAATTCTTCGGGAGTAGAATTGGCCTTGCCTACTTCCCCTATTTCGCCGCCTACTGATATGTCTACATCATCAGGCTGTATGGATCTAATAAAGTTTGTGAGTTCTGCGCAAACGCCAGAGTTTAGTTCTTGCTCTTCTTCCACATTCTTCTTCGTTAGATCTACAAGTGTGGATGAGTCTATATCTATATTGTAAAAC
>CAYLIX010000183.1:0-2766 GCA_964383775.1 uncultured Planctomycetia bacterium | reverse complement strand
GAACAACATAGGATAATTGATAAGATGTGCCAGAAATGCGGGGCATGTAAAGAGGCCTGCAAATTTAGCGCCATAGTAGTTCATTAAAAGAATATATATTATCCAATCCTTTTAACAAGGTTGCCAAAAGGATTGACATAAATCTGTTGACGATGTTGTCAACTTAAGGAGGCGTTGATGCCAGAGTACGTTACATTAACTATAGATGGGGCCAAAGTTAAGTCCCCTAAAGGCAGTTCTGTCTTAGATGCGGCATTGGATTACGGTATCTGCATACCACATCTCTGTCATATGCGCGGTATAACGCCGTTTGGCGGTTGTAGGTTATGCATCGTAGAGCATCATAAGCACGGTAGGAGCAAGATTACCGCTTCCTGCACGCTCGAGGTTGAAGAGGGAATGGTAATCTTGGCGCATACGGAGAAGATTATGAAGATGCGAAGAAACATTGCGGAGATGCTGGTGGCCGAAGCGCCCAATTCGCGCGCAGTTCAAGATGCTGCAGTGCGATGCGGCGTCAAGGAGGTCAGATATCCTTTTCGTAGCGAGTCCTGCGTGCTATGCGGACGTTGCGTCCGCGTGTGCGACGAGATGTGGAGATCGCAATCTCTGGGATTTGTGGGGCGTGGCGCCCAACGCCATGTAACCCTCCCCTTTGATAAGCGGCCAGATTTCTGCAAGAAATGCAATGCCTGTATAGACGCCTGCCCGATGACTATTACCCCGTGTCCGGGGCCTATGAAGAAGGGCGAAGAGGTTCTTTGCGGTCTATGTGAGTCGCAGTTGTCCATGGCAAAGAATATGGATGATACTTGCGTGGATTGTAGGCTTGGAGAGGGGTTTGGTTGTGCCAGAAAGAGCAGATATAACTGTACAGTATAAAAAAGGAGGAGAGAGATGAATCTCCAGAGACCAAATGCAAATGATGTAACACAGACATCGAATAGATCAAGAAATGTGGCTCCCCCATCAGGGCTATGCACACGCTGCATAGATGGCTGCCGTGGAAACTGCGAAGTTTTTAAGGCATCCTTTAGGGGACGCGAAGTAATATATCCAGGGCCGTTTGGCGAGATCACAGCCGGCGGTGACAAGGATTATCCCATAGATTACTCACACCTGAATATCATGGGATATGCCATGGGAGCAAAAGGGCTTCCTAAAGGCGTTGAAGGCAACCCAGACACAGCGATCTTTCCCAATGTAAATACAGACACTTCATATGGCTGGGATAAGAAGGTCAACATGAGGCTCCCTGCCTTTACAGGGGCGCTCGGTTCAACAGAGATAGCCAGGAAGAATTGGGAGCACTTTGCTATAGGGGCCGCCATATCAGGTGTTACTCTTGTATGCGGAGAGAATGTCTGCGGTATAGACCCAAAGCTTGAGCTCGATTCGCACGGCAAGATAAAGAAAGCACCGGATATGGATAGGAGGATTGAGACCTACAGAAAGTTTCATGAAGGGTATGGCGAAATCCTTGTCCAGATGAACGTTGAGGATACAAGACTCGGTGTGGCTGAGTACGTAAGAAAAAAGTACAACCTTGAGACGATAGAGCTTAAATGGGGACAGGGCGCTAAATGTATTGGCGGAGAGATCAAGGTAAAGACCCTTGATAGGGCGCTTGAGCTTAAGAAGCGCGGATACATAGTGACCCCGGATCCTACAGTAAAGGCGGTGCAAGAGGCATATAAGGCAGGTGCCATAAAAGAATTTGAGCGCCATTCACGCCTCGGTTTTGTAACCGAAAAAGCCTTCTTTGACGAGATAAAGCGCTTAAGGGACCTGGGTTTTAAACGTATCACGCTTAAGACCGGTGCATATCCCATGAGAGAGCTTGCCATGGCCATTAAATATTCCTCAATGGCAAAGATAGACCTTCTTACCATAGACGGCGCACCGGGCGGAACAGGTATGAGTCCATGGAGAATGATGGAGGAGTGGGGTATACCTACCTTTTATCTTCAGGCCCTTACACAGGAGATATGTGTGAAGCTCGAAAAGAGGGGGATGCGTATCCCGGATCTTGCGATCGCAGGAGGGTTCTCCACAGAAGACCATATCTTCAAGGTATTGGCCATGGGCGCACCATACGTAAAGTCGGTCTGCATGGGGCGTGCCTTTATGATACCGGGCATGGTAGGCAAGAATATCGGATATTGGATAGAGGGCAAAGATCTTCCGAATACCGTATCGCGGTACGGAAAAAAGCCCGAAGAGATATTCGTCTGCTACAAAGAGCTTGAAGAGAAATATAAAGACAAGATAAAGGAGATTCCATTAGGTGCTGTCGGTATCTATAGCTTTTCACAGAAGCTTAAGGTAGGCCTGCAGCAGCTGATGGCCGGCACGAGGAATTTCAATCTTCAAACGATTGCGAGAGAGGATATAGCCTGCCTCACAGAAGAGGCGGCAAAGGTATCCGGCATACCTTATATTATGGATGCTTATAGGGAAGAAGCGGAATCGGTATTGAAGGGTTAAGAAATATGAATGCAAAAGACAGGCGGTATATGTACCGCCTGTCTTTTTCTATTGACAAATGATACTAATAGGGTATCATTAATTATATGAAGACACTAAAAGGCATAGCAGCGTCACCAGGTTTAACAAAGGGAATAGCATGCTTATATTCTCAGAAGCATGATAATATCCCGCATTATGGTATTGAGAAAGAACGAGTAAGGGCAGAGGTTGTGCGGTTGACTGTGGCTCGCGAAAAGACGCTCGATATCATGAGAGAGATGGTGACTGCCTCAGAGA
>CAYLIX010000182.1:0-2772 GCA_964383775.1 uncultured Planctomycetia bacterium | reverse complement strand
AGAGTTATTAATACCCGCATTCTTTATGCCGAAATCCTTAAAGTTTCCCTATGCATCTAATCCTTTAAAGGATGATATAACCGGACTTCTCTTCTGCGATTTTGCCCTAGGCAAACGAAGAGGTAGCGACTACTGGACAGAGAGGGAGATTACAAAGCTTGGCAGCATAGGAAGTGGTCTGCGGATAAAGTTATTTAACCAGGCAGTATTGAGGCTTGAGTTGGGATTTCCTATGCTGGATATTCCAGGTTCGGGAAGCAAGGATATGCGTCTGCACTTTGCGTTAGAGTTTGAGGATAAGATACCGCAAGAAATTGAGAAACTAAATGAGGCATTAAGGAATAGATATAGCGCTAACTAATAATAATCTATTCTTTACCCTCCTGATCTACTATTCCACCACCAACAGGACCTAGAGATGCTGCTCTGCTTCCTGCACTAGTCTCTACTGCCCTTACATTATTAAGAGAGCCTGTTGCTACCCCTATATTTACGAAGTTATAGTTGGAGTCAAATGATGAAAATCCCTCCTCTGCTACAAAGTCTGCAAGACTCACATCACCTGCACCTACCTTTATATCGCTATTCTTAGTAGCTCTTCTTATAGCAGGTGGAGCTACACGTGGTAACTGGGGTACATTCTTACTTATATCTTCTGCTATCTCATCTGGATCCTCTTCTGCAGCTGCTGAAGGTGGGGCAAACCAATATGTATTATTACCGGCATTTATAGAACTTGTAGGGCTTATATATGTGCTTTGCATGTTCCTCGAGTCTTTTACGCTTACATAGCTTACATCCGCTGTACCTTGTGGATCTATCTTCCATTTTGTGCCATCAGCGGTGCTCCTTAGATATAAGAGATTGCCATCTGAGCCTGTAAATGTAGAGGTATTGGTTACAGTCTGCGTCTCTCCTGCATCGAATTGCAGAGTCTTGCCAGCAGTCTCACAAGTGAGGTTATAGAAAGTATTGGTGCCGTTTATTACTGATGTACCACTTCCATTGAATACAACCGTAGAAGTGCCAGGTGTGAATGTACCATTGTTTGTCCAATCATCCGCTATTGTTAATGTACCTGCTCCAGGATTGAGGGTTACGCCTGAGTTTATTGTGAAATCACCTGTGGTTGTTAAAGATAGGCCAGTAGATGAATTTAGATTATCACCTATAGATTGGGTCTGGCCCCCATAAGATGCTGTACCTGTAATGATGCCTACATCTGTGCCTGAGCTATAAGACCCGCCAATCTGCGTATCTTCAGACTGAGAGACATATATAGTACCAGCAGAAGCAGTTAGATCCATACCATAATCATCAGATAGCGCAAATGGGGTAGAGGAGGTTCCTATATCGCCACCCGTGCTATTTAATATAACATTTGCCGCGCTGAAACTTGCAGAGTTTGAGGTAATATCACCAGATGCATTAACCACGATGCTGTAGTTAGATAGAGTATGGGTAATGCTTCCCAAAGAGATATTATTACCTTCTATGAGAAGATCGGTAGAAGAGGACTTTGTAATGGTACCGCTTAGTTGTGTAAAGTCTCCTGTACCATTAGAGTCGTAATCCGCACTAACTCTAAGGTCACTCCCTTTAAGATCATTTTGTACCTGTAAGTCTCCCCATGAACAAAGATATAAGTCTTCATAACGCCATATTCCTCCCGATACGCTAAGCTCTGTACCGGATCCCTCACCTGTTGCATAAACCCTTAAATACCTTCCAGTATTTCCTGAGGCCAATGTAGCCGCAGAGGCACTACCGGATGTAGTGAAGGTGATAGGTCCGCTTGCTACGCCATTTCCGCTTAATGTCATATCATTTGCGCCTTTTATGTAATGGCCATATGTATCAAAAAATGCAGACGTCGCTGCTCCCGCCGTAATCGTAGGCGTATTTTCAAAGGTGAGGTTACCCGCTCCATCTTCATCATAATCAGCATAAGCGTATATATTGTTCTTTGAGGAAACTCCAGCAGCTATATGCATATCTTCATAAGAGTAAAGATAGATGCTGCTACTTTTCGATATTGCGCCTGCTATAGTAAGCTCTGTGCCAGTTCCCTCGCCACTGGCATAAACTGTAAGGTTACTTCCGCCACTTACAGATGCCGTTGTAGAACTCCCTGATGTTGAGATGGTTATAGGGTCGTTTTCTGTACCATTTCCAGTCAACGTGATAAGATTTGCGCCTTGCATCTTATATGCGCTGTTTGCTCCTGCAGTAATGGTAGGCGTATTAGAGAATGTAAGATTTCCCGTACCATCTGCATCGTAATCGGCATAGAGATAAACAGCTGATGTTGACGTAAGATCTGCCTGTATGTCAAAATCCCCCCAAGAATAGAGGTATATGGTGCTAGATTTAGATATAGCACCGGTACCGGGTAGAATTGTAAGCCCAGTTCCATCACCTTCACCCGTAGCATATAGCGCAAGCTTATTTCCTCCGGTCATGGTGGCTGATGTTCCACCTGCAGTAACGGTAAGCGGATTATTTTGTGTACCATCGCCTGCAACAGTAAGGGCATTTGCTCCCTTTAGCTTAAATGAAGATGATCCGGATGTGAGAGTTGGGCTATCTTGGAAGGTTAGATTGCCTGTGCCGTTTTCATTAGAATCGGCATATACGCGCCCCTCAGTTGCAGTTGTAAGGTCATTCTGTATATCAACATCTCCGTAAGAATATAGATATATGTTCTCAGATTTTGATATGGCCCCATCAACGGTAAGTTCAGTCCCAGCGCCTTCTCCTGTAGCATAAACC
>CAYLIX010000181.1:0-2801 GCA_964383775.1 uncultured Planctomycetia bacterium | reverse complement strand
TTAATTGGATACTATCCAATAAAACTTCAAAGAACAAGATCATAAAGTCTGTAACTGTCATCTTCATTTCAGTATGGATAGTATCCCTCTCAATCTTAACTCAAGACAGGTGTCGCATCTGGAAGGATTCAGAGACGCTCTTTGGGGATGCAATAAGGAAGGTCGGTATATATAGCGCCATACCGCATAATGCTGTGGGTGATATACATAGGCGCCGCAAAGATTATGATGGTGCTATAAGATACTACAAGAAGGCGATCATAGCCCAGCCCAGGCATGGCTATGCTAGACGTATTCTCAAACGTACCTATAAGCTTAAAAGGCAATAAGAAAAGAAAGAATGAAGAGATTGCTCTCTAGCGAGTTGGCAATATCAATATCCAGCTAAATGGCTTGACGCTTCTATCTCAGTTTGGGATAATGTTAAGAAAGAAGGATAGTAATCTATGCGAGATACCATAAGAAGATTTGTAAAGATATGTTCAGAGACGCTGCCTATAGTAGAACCTATATACGATTTCGGATCGCTGCAGGTTCCGGGACAGGAGGAGATTGCTGACCTGAGGCCGTTTTTCCGGGGCAAAGAGTACATAGGGGCTGATATACGCAGTGGCCAGGGCGTAGATGTAATTCTTGATCTTCACAAGATAGACCTTCCGTCAGAATCTGTGGGTACTGTTTTGATACTCGATACTCTCGAACATGTAGAATTTCCAAGAAAGGCTATCGAAGAAGCACGCAGGATACTTAAGCCAAATGGCATATTAATAATAAGTTCAGCCACATTCTTTCCTATACATGATTATCCATCTGACTATTGGAGATTTACCCCTGACGCTTTTATGAGTCTATTAAAGCCTTTTTACAATCTTGTTGTAGATTGCGCTGGTGAAAGAACTCTACCGCATACAGTCATCGGTGTGGGTTTTAAACAAAACGCCCCAAAAGATTTAATGGAAAAGTTTAAGAAGAGATTAAGGAAAGAGCGTCCCATGAGGGGATCTTGGAAGGAATTGGCAATGCTGATTGCACCTCCGGCACTTATAGGGGCTGTATACAGAAGGGTTAAGAAGGCTCGTAGTGGATAAGAAAATATATTTGGGAAAGATCAAGAAGATCATCATTCCAATACTCCTAATCTCCATATTTACCTTAGGTATCTTTCTGCGTATCCATCATCTAAAGACTGTAGTCACAAGAACCCCCGATGAAAATACATATACCTATCAGGCTAGAGTAATAGCAAGTGAAGGCCCAGAAGGAATAAAATTATTGCTGCACGAACATAGAAATAATAAGAAGCTATGGGTATATCCACCCCCTATAAGGATAGGCTATCTTCTGCCTCTTGCGGCCCTGATGAATATGTTAAATAATGAAGACGTTATAGTCGGCTCATATGTCTCATGTCTATTCAGCATTATAACGATGCTTATACTTGTGATTCTGGGATGGAGATTTTTTAACCAATGGATAATGCTATTCGCACTTCTCTTTTTAAGTGTATCGCCCATGGATCTTATGATAGCTAGAAGGACCTGGCAGGATGCAATACTGGGATGCCTGGGATTATTTTTGATATATATTACATGTGAAATAAGGCGCAATGCCAATAAATTTTTCTGGTATGCACTCTTTATATTAACGGGAAGTCTTATTATGCTGATCAAGGAATCGGGCGCAGTAATCTATGGATTATGTACTTTCTGGATATTCTGTATATTATTATATAAAGAGAAGGCTATTCTTAAGGCATTCTTACTGGGGGCCTTTAGTGTATTGAGTATTGTAGCGAGCATAACAGTCTTATCGCATTTTACAGGAGGTTTTTCTAATGTCCTCGAGGTATTGAGGCATTTAAAAGAAGGCTTGCCAACCAATGCTTATGCTATCGAGTCCCAAACAGGGCCATGGTATTATCTTCCGGGTAGTTTCTGGATCATAAGCCCTCTCAATGCCATTCTTTGCGTTACAGGTGTGGTAGCAGCCCTTATCTTTAATAAGCAGAATAGAGATACAGTATTGGCAATAATAATTTTTTCAGCAATACTTATATTCATAACTGTGGCCATACCGCATCTGCAAAATCTTAGATATGTAAGTGTACTCTTTGCTCCGTTCTATCTTATAGCTGGTTTAGGATTGTGGCATATACTTATGTTGTTAAAGGGAAGACTTAGTAATTCTGCATTTTTATTGTTGTCTTTCGGTATTGTGATCCTGCTTTCTGTAACAGCAATGCAAGATTATGAAAGATTCCAGAAGAAGTTTGTAAGTACACAATTAAGGGACATGTCTATCCGCCTTCTAAGAGCCGTACACCATATTTAGGGACGGTTCTGATAGTAATCCCAGAAGTGTCCCTACATTGCTACCCAGACCTGTCCCCAGCATTAGGCAAAGAGATTTGATTTAATAACATATTATTCTCTCCAAAAACTCTCATTTTATAGCTACTCCAGCGGTACTCCTCTGGTCTTAATACTATAGAGGCT
Source organism: uncultured Planctomycetia bacterium (assembly GCA_964383775.1). Classification (GTDB taxonomy): domain Bacteria; phylum Omnitrophota; class Gorgyraeia; order JABMRJ01; family JABMRJ01; genus CAYLIX01. Next base: position 306 of record CAYLIX010000181.1, on the reverse strand, counting down.
CTTATGGGATTATATTCTATATATGTTATACAAGCGGAGAGATATTTATCCTTTAATATGACATAGCTTTTGTATCTATCTTGCCAGACGTGTCCTGTGTAGTTATACTTATTTCTAAAATATTGTGCATAAGATAGATTTATGCCATGCATAGCTTTACTCAAATATTGGGACTCTATCAATAAATGAACGTGATTGGGCATAAGGCACCAACCATATAATTTAAACTTATAGCGCGCCTTATATTTAGAGATATATTTAAAATAAACATCATCTTCATGATAAAAATCATCCCTTTCTCCTACA
>CAYLIX010000180.1:0-2802 GCA_964383775.1 uncultured Planctomycetia bacterium | reverse complement strand
CAAGCCATACTACACTTCCTGTAATCGGTGTACCTATAGAGACTAAACACCTCAAAGGTATAGACTCTCTCTTTTCAACGGTTCAGATGCCGTCGGGTGTGCCGGTCTCATGTATGGCTATAGGAAAAGCAGGAGCAAAGAACGCTGGAATAGCAGCGCTTGAGATACTCGGCATCAATAATAAAAAGATAGATAGAAAATTAGCTGCATTTAAAAAAGAGATGGTCAAGACCATCAAGGCCAAGAATAAGAGACTAAATCAATGAGCCGCTTTAGAAAGGTGCGCGTACTAAAGATAGATCCCCAGAACCCTGAGAAAGAGGCAATAGCCATTGCAGCAGAGTTATTGCGGGATGGAGGGCTAGTAGCATTTGCAACAGAGACGGTCTATGGCCTGGGCGCAAATCTCTTAGATAAGAATGCAGTAGATAGGCTCTATGATGTAAAGGATCGCCCTAAGAATATACCATTTACCATACATGTATCAAACCTTAAATTGTTACAGAAGATGGTCGTAAATATATCCCCCATTGCCAAGAAACTGATCAATAGATTTTGGCCTGGCCCCCTTACCATAATCATGAATGACAAGGATGGAAAGAAGACCGGCTTTCGCATGCCATCAAATAGGGTGGCCCTCGACCTTATAGAAAAAGCAAGGGTGCCTGTTATTGTGCCGAGCGCAAATATTTCAGGTGAAGAGCCGCCAACCAGCGCAGACAAGGTACTGGAAGGGCTGGATAACAAGATCGATATGATCTTAGACTGCGGCCAGACAAGGATAGGCATAGAATCAACGGTAATAGATACCAGTGTCTTTCCATGTAAGGTTTTGAGAGAGGGAGCAATACCCAGGTCTACTATAAAGGATGCATGGTAAGCAATGAAGAAGATAAAGAACATCCTCTTTGTATGTACGGGAAATAGCTGCAGGTCTGTTATGGCAGAGTATCTCTTAAAAAGCACCCTTGAAAAAACTGGTAAGACTGGCATAGTCGTATCCTCTGCAGGCATATCAGCCATCAGCGGGTTTGGCCCTGCGGATAATGCCGTAGAGGTCTTAAAAAAGGAAGGGATCGATGCAAGGCTCCACAGGACCTCAAAGATCACCCCTGAAATAATAGCATCAGCAGACCTTATATTGACGATGAGTAAGAGCCATAAATCCTTTGTATTGGAGATGTCCCCTAAATCAAAGGACAAGACACATCTATTAAAGAAATATATTAACGGAGGCCAGATGCCGTCAGACTCTACCATACTCGATCCAATAGGCCGGCCTCTTGAGGTGTATGAGGAAGTACTTATTGCACTAAAAGCCATTATAGAGGAGCTTGTAAAGAGACTATGAAGATAGCCATAGGCGCAGATCACAGAGGTATGGAACTGAAGACAAAGTTGATAGATTTCTTAAAGAGCCAGGGGCATACCCCGCTCGACTTAGGCACGCATTCAAAAGAACCCTGCGATTATCCCCTTATAGGTTATAACGTTGCAGTCTCTGTATCTAAGAAGAGGGCAGAGAGGGGCATACTGATCTGTCAAAGCGGCATAGGTATGTCTATAATTGCCAATAAGGTCCCTGGCGTGCGCGCAGCACTCTGCCACACAAAAGAGGCGGCTCGTTTTTCACGCGAGCATAATAACGCCAATGTTATAGTCATACCGGCCGGGTTTGCAAAGGATGATCCACAGGATATGCTAAAGCCATGGTTGAGCGCAGAGATTAAGGAAGAGCGCCATAAGAGACGCGTCAAGAGCATTAAAGAGCTGGAAGAGAAGATATTAAGAGGAGATCTGTGATGAACTTAAGATCTATTGATCCACAAATATATGATGCCATATCAAAAGAAATTGATAGGCAGAATAATAATATAGAGCTCATAGCGAGTGAAAACTTTGTGCCGGAAGTCTTGCTTGAAGCGCAGGGGTCTGTAATGACGAATAAGTATGCAGAAGGGTACCCTGGCGCTCGCTGGTATGGCGGATGCGAATATGTAGATATTGTGGAATCCCTGGCAATAGAGCGCGCAAAAGATCTCTTTAGTGCAGAGCATGTAAATGTGCAGCCGCATTCCGGATCACAGGCCAATATGGCAGCCTATTTTGCCGTATGCAAAAAAGGCGACAAGGTCATGGCAATGGACCTAGCCTGTGGAGGACACCTCACACACGGCCATGCAAAGAATTTTTCCGGTCAACTTTATAATATCATACCATATGGCGTGGACAAGAAGACTGAAAGGCTAAACTACGACGATATATTGGAGACAGCTAAGAAGCATAGACCCAAGATGATAATAGCCGGCGCCTGTGCTTACCCGAGAGAGATAGACTTTATCAGATTCAAAAAGATTGCAGATGAATCGGGCGCAATATTGATGGTCGATATGGCGCATATAGCAGGATTGGTGGCAGCGGGATTGCATAATAACAAATGCAAATGCGCAGATATAGTAACTACGACTACACATAAGACCTTGCGCGGGCCGCGCTCAGGCATGATATTGTGCAAGAGCGAATATGCCAAAGAAATAGACTCCGCGGTATTCCCAGGGACGCAGGGCGGGCCGCTCATGCATGTAATAGCGGCCAAGGCAGTAGCGCTAAAGTTGGCCCAGAAACCAGAGTTTAAAAAATACCAGAAGGGCATAATAGATAATGCCAGGGTCCTTGCAGAGTCTTTACAGGAGAAGGGTTACAGGATAGTATCCGGTGGCACAGATAATCATCTCTTACTGGTGGACCTTACGAATAAAGGTATCACAGGCAAGGATGCAGCAGCGTCTCTTGATAAGGCCG
>CAYLIX010000179.1:0-2803 GCA_964383775.1 uncultured Planctomycetia bacterium | reverse complement strand
CAGGCGTGACCTGGGCAACATAGAAGAGGCATATGCAGAGATGCTAAAGAGAGTTGCTGGGTAATGGCAATAACCTATAAAAGAGCGGGCGTGGATATAAAGAAGGCAGATGATATTATAAGATCTGTAAAGACGCTTGCAAATACAACTAGACGAAGTGGCCTCATAGGCGGTATCGGAGGCTTCAGCGCCTTATTTAAGGCATCTTTCGGTAGGATGAAGGAGCCGATATTAGCGGCATCTACTGACGGTGTTGGGACAAAGCTCCTCTTGGCCAATATTATTGGCAAGCATGATACAGTGGGCATAGACCTCGTTGCCATGTGTGTAAATGACATAGTGGCATGCGGCGCAGAACCACTCTTTTTTCTAGATTACTTTGCCACTGGCCAGCTCAATAAGGCACGCATGATAAATGTGGTAAAGGGAGTTACTAAGGGCTGCAGAGAGGCAGAGTGTGCACTTATAGGAGGAGAGACTGCAGAACTTCCAGGCATGTATAGGGATAATGAGTATGACCTGGCAGGTTTTAGTGTAGGCGTTGTAGATAAAAAGAAGATCATAGACGGCTCTGCAATAAGCCCAGGAGATGTTGTAATAGGCCTGCCATCGAGTGGACCTCACTCAAATGGCTATTCACTCATAAGAAGGTTATTCCATACAAGAGAGCTTAAAGGAAATTTTAAGAATATACTCCTTAAGCCAACGACCATCTATGTAAAGCCAATATTAGCCCTTCTTAAAAACGGGATCAAGATAAATGGTATCGCGCATATTACCGGTGGAGGATTTTATGACAATATCCTGCGCATCCTGCCAAAGGGGCGCGCAGTAGTTTTAAATCCGCGCTCATGGAAGATACCAAAGATATTTAAGGTGATAGCCAAGCGCAGTCGTCTCGACAAAGAAGAGATGTACAAGACATTTAATATGGGCATAGGCATGGTGCTTATCCTGAATAGAAGATATATTCCGAAAATAAGGCGTAAACTTTCCAGGTTTAAATTAAAGCCCTATATCATAGGTGAGGTTGTAAAGGGCAAGAGGAAGGTTATTATATAATGAAGATACTGGTAATAGGTTCCGGTGGAAGAGAGCACGCACTCATCTGGAAGATTGCGCAGTCTAAGAGGGCAAAGAAGATCTATGCAGCCCCGGGAAATGGCGGTATCTCGCAATATGCAGAGCTAGTCGATATAAAGGCGGATGAGATAGATGCCCTTAAAGAGTTTGCATTGAAGGAGAAGATCGATCTGACTGTAGTAGGGCCAGAGGCGCCTCTTGTAGCCGGTATAGTAGATATATTTGAAGAAGCAGGCCTGCGTATATTCGGCCCCAAAAAAGAGGTTGCGCAGCTTGAGGGAAGTAAGATCTTTGCAAAGGAGCTCATGAAAGAGCTTGGCGTACCTACAGCAGACTTTAAGGTCTTTGAAGACAAAGATAAGGCATTGGCCTACGTAAGTAAGAGGACCCTCCCAATGGTCATTAAGGCGGATGGCCTGGCAGCAGGGAAGGGTGTATTTGTATGTAAGACGCTCGATGAAGCAAAGACAGCATTGGATGAGATAATGCATAAAAAGGTCTTTGGAGATGCAGGAAAAAAGGTCTTGATAGAGGATTGCCTCGAAGGTGAGGAGGCATCCATTATCATAGTCTCCGACGGAGAGAGCGTAGTGCCGCTTGCATCCAGCCAGGACCATAAGCGCATCTTTGACAATGACAAAGGCGCCAATACTGGCGGCATGGGCGCTTATTCGCCGGCGCCTGTAGCAGAAGGCAAGGTATTTACTGACTGCATCTATAATATAATAAGGCCGATCATAGACGGCCTCTATAATAAGGGCATGCCGTATAAGGGTGTTCTCTATGCAGGTATAATGATCACAAAGAAGGGGCCTTATGTGCTGGAATTTAATGTACGTTTTGGTGACCCTGAAACACAGGCTATATTGCCGAGGATGGAAGGAGATATAGTCACGCTTATGGACTCATCAGTCAGCCGGACTTTACAAGGGTATAAGAATAAATGGAGCGATCGAGCGTGCGTATGCATAGTTGCAGCATCCGGGGGATACCCAGGAAGATATGAAAGAGGAAAGGTCATAACAGGCATTGATGAGGCAGAACAGTTTCGCGATGTAGTAGTATTCCATGCTGGTACAAAGTTTGAAAAAGAGGCGTACCTTACAAATGGAGGCAGGGTATTGGGAATAACAGCAACAGCAAATACAATAAAGAGCGCCATAAAATTATCAAATGAAGCGATCTCTACAATAAATTTTGATAAGATGCACTATAGAAAAGATATTGGCGAAAGAGTACTAAGGAGGCTATAGTATGCCTAAAAAACCGCAAGTTGCAATAATCATGGGTAGTGATTCAGATTATCCTATTATGAAGGAAGCGTCTACAATTTTAAGCAATTTTGGAGTCTTGTCCGAGGTGAAGGTCTTAAGCGCGCACAGGAGCCCAGATCTTACAAAGAAATTTGTAGTCTCTGCCAAAGGAAGAGGGCTTAAAGTCATAATAGCGGGTGCTGGAGGCGCAGCACACCTGGCAGGTGTTATAGCAAGCCATACCACGCTTCCCGTAATCGGCGTGCCCATAGAGACCAAGCATCTCAAGGGCATCGATTCCCTATTTTCAACAGTCCAGATGCCGTCGGGTGTGCCGGTCTCGTGTATGGCCATAGGAAAAGCAGGGGCAAAGAATGCTGGAATAGCAGCGCTAGAGATACTGGGGATCAATGATAAAAAAATAAAAAAAAACAAACATGAATTTAAAAAAAAAATGTACAAGCCAA
>CAYLIX010000178.1:0-2832 GCA_964383775.1 uncultured Planctomycetia bacterium | reverse complement strand
ATTAAGTATCTTTGCCTGGCTTCCTGCGGATCGCCTAACACCCTGAGCATCAAACATGGTCACTATGGCAAAAACCACCGCTAAAGCAAATATCGCTGAATTAAAACCATAGTCAAAACCCGAGGTAATCGCCAAAGCGCTTGCTCCAGAGGCATGCGCAGAGGGCATCCCGCCAGTGCCTACAAGCCACCTAAAATCAAATTTCTTCGTCTTAATAACGCCCAGAAAAACCTTTATCAGCTGAGCAAAGGCCCAGGCCGAAACAGTCACTAAGAACAGGTGATTCATCTTTAATTCTTTGAAAATTGTCTCAAACATTATTAGTCTACGGGGATAACCTTAATTCTTAAACTATAGGGATATGTACTCTCGCCGTTCCTGATTAGATAACCAGCATTTCCAGATGTTTCTAGGTCACCTGCGGCATCTTTGCTTCTTCTGGATCTTACTTTTCTTTCTTTTCTAGCTATACCTGACGTTTTGCCGTTTTTTTTTGAGCTGAATCTTAGATCACGTATGGCCTGTTTAAGTTCCTGGACAGAAGAAAGAATCCTCTTCATCTCCAGAAACTCTTCATACATAGCGCTAAACTTCTCTTTTATCAGCTTGTTTTCGCTACTCACTTCTCTGTATCTATTGGTTGCCTGGGCAATTTTTTGCTCTTGCTCATCGATCTGTTCTCTCGCCTTTTTCAAATCGAATCTTTCTAAACTTAATTCTTTGCGTAAAACCTTATTTTTATCTTCCACTTCCAATAAGGACTTTTCTGTCTGTTCCAAAGAACTCTGTACGCTCTTAAACTTCTGCTCTAATGAGGCGATTTTGGGCTTAAGAGACCCTTCTATCTCCTGATCAAGGACTTTCTTATCCCAGAATAAATCAACGGCCTTAGCAAAAGAAAAGATGCCTATCCCTAGACATATACAGATAACAGCTATATTCCAATGTTTGGACATAAAGCCCCTATTTATACCATGGATTCGGTTTATGTTGACGTTTTGGCCCTGATGTGTTAAGCTACATTATATTATAAACCCGCAAAATTGCAAGAAATTTATATTCACCTGCCCCCGCCAATTTTATCTAGAAGGTAAATTTCCCTAGAGAAGTGATCCCTCTATCTATAATTGCAGATTTCCAAACCTAAAATTAATCGCAATAACTATACTATAAAAAATGCTTTCTAAAGTAAATAGTTTCGGAATCATAGGTATCGATGCTTACCCCGTAGAGATAGAGGTAGATATTTCTTCTGGGCTACCGGTCACAAATATTGTCGGCTTACCTGATACAAGCGTAAAAGAAAGCAAAGAGCGCATAAAATCGGCTATCAAAAATAGCGGCTTTCGATTCCCTGTCCATAGAATCACCGTGAATCTGGCGCCAGCTGATATAAAAAAGGAGGGCGGAAATTTTGACTTAGCCATAGCTTTGGGGATTTTGGCTAGCTCTGGACAGATCAATAAAGACCTGCTCCAAAATTATATAATACTCGGCGAGCTTTCTTTGGAGGGAAAATTAAGGTCCATCAAAGGCGCCCTACCCATAGCCATGAAGATGAAGTCCTGTAAAACAAAAAACTTACTCCTCCCTTTGAATAATGCCAAAGAATCTGCGCTTATTAAAGGCGTAAAGGTCTATGGGGCTGACTCAATTAAGGAAGTTATAAATTTTCTATCTAATCCAGACGCCATTAAGGAGACAAAGATAGATTTAGACAAAATTTTTGGCAAAATGCAGAGATACGAGGTAGATTTTAGCGATGTCAAGGGTCAATTATTAGTCAAGCGCGCCTTAGAGGTGGCGGCCGCGGGCGGACACAACATCCTGATGCACGGACCTCCAGGCAGCGGAAAATCTATGTTAGCCAAGAGAATCCCCACTATCCTGCCTGACATGAGCGAAGAAGAAATTATCGAGACTACATGCATCCATTCATCTCAAGGTCTCGTGTCCGAGAAGACCGGATTAATCTTTGCCCGTCCGTATCGCGCGCCTCACCATACTATATCCGATGTGGCTTTAGCTGGCGGAGGCTCAATTCCCCAGCCTGGAGAAATCAGTCTTGCTCATAATGGAATCTTATTTCTAGACGAGCTTCCAGAATTCAAACGTAACGTATTAGAAGCGTTACGGCAACCTTTGGAGGATGGTAAAGTGCGTATTGCTCGCGCAAACAAATCCTCAACATTTCCCTCACGCTTCATGTTCGTCTGCGCTATGAACCCCTGTCCGTGTGGATATTTTACAGATCCTAAAAGAAATTGCCGTTGCAACTCTACAAAGATAGAAAGATACCTCTCAAAGATCTCAGGGCCGCTACTAGATAGAATCGATCTGCATATAGAAGTCCCTTCTCTAAAATATAAAGAGATTATCGAACCTAAGCAATGCGAATCATCAGCCGAGATTAAGGAACGCGTCAAAAAGGCCCATAAAATTCAAAATCGGAGATTTGCTGATGAGAAGATATACTTTAACAGTCATATGAACCATAAACAAATAAAGAAGCACTGTGCTCTAGAGCAAGAAACGAGCGATTTGCTTAAGACCGCAATGGACAGTATGAACTTTTCCGCGCGCGCCTATGACAAGATTCTGAAGATTGCAAGAACTATTGCCGATTTAGAAGAAAAAGAGTTTATCGACTCCAACCATATATCTGAGGCGATACAATATAGGAGTTTAGATAGACAGTGGTAGGCGTGATTTTGTTATGCCGTGCTTGTTTTTTTAAAAACAACCACCATCGTATTTCCCAAATGCTTTTGGGAAAAGAATGAAAAAAGACATCTTATTAATGAATTCATAAAAATAATTATACTTTTATGA
>CAYLIX010000177.1:0-2873 GCA_964383775.1 uncultured Planctomycetia bacterium | reverse complement strand
ATTTCAAAAGAGACTAATTATTCCTTTATGCATTCACCAAAAGATTGCCAGGCCCATTACTGCTCAAATGGATTCCCTAGATTATCAGCAGGAGCAGGAAATAGCAATGTGACTAGATCCCGTACAGCAGACATTTCACGGCTCAAGAAGTACCAAAGGCCTTTTGTAATACCATGATCAGCCAAACCATCTCCCTGGAATATCTGACCAGGTAATTCAGCAATACCGAGTGTGCCGTCTGCTACGCCTCTTACTAGCTTGCGTAGAATAGGTGAAGCTGTAGCTTCAGCAAAACTAGGGTCAAATGGCGCAAATCCTTCACCCTGCTGCCATGCATACTCTGCATCAAGGGGTATGCCCATACCTTCATTGCTTGCAGGATCCAACGCCCAGAAGGTTGCAAGGTCAACTGCGCCTGATAGAGTCCTACCTGTAGCGTGATATAGACCATTAAAGAGACCCGTTACTCCGCCTAAAATCTTACTGTTATTAAGACCTTCGTTTGAACCCTTAGTAATCTGCGCAGGTATCTCAAGCACGCCAGTAAGAGTATTTACTACTCCTCGTACCAGCTTATTAGACATGTTTTCCCAAACATCTCCTGACGCAGCATAAGAGGTAGATGTGAATCCTAAAAAGAGACATACCATTATTAGTCCTATAATCTTTCTTGCCATGTTACTCTCCTTTCGTTTATTATTATTTTCTAATAGTATACATGTAATATTTATAATATGCAAGCCAACCAGAGGCTTTAAGTCTGATTGCCCTTCTCTCTTAAGCTCTCCAGTAGCTTTTCTCGATTACCTTCGTCATGTTTTAAGAGTGTATTGGCCACTGGGTCTGACTCAAGGTCTCTTACCGGATGATCACTCACAATCGCATTATTCATGACAGAATAGCCTACCCGCCTTTCATGCCCTTTCCAGAAGCCTATTATGTGCCCTGCAACTGCACCTATATATACACCATAAGGCATACCTGTAGAATCACCGAGATATGTGCCGTATGCAGGATAGAGCGAACTATAGCTCTTGATCTCTGCATCCTCATCCCCTTTCTCCATAAGATAGTTTATTGCTTCGTCACTAGCCCTGAATTCCTGATTTAGAACAACGGCAGGAAAGACCCTTCCAAGTGCATACAAATCCGCCTTGTTGTCATCCTTAGCCCAGAGAGAAAAGTCTTTTGCGTGGCCTGCTTCATGCAATGCAATGGCAGGATCATCTGAATAGATATGTATGGTATCAGTATAGGGATTATAATGATCTCCGCCCAGGAGCCTTCCTGTAAGAGATGAAAAGAGTGTAACCGGCACCCCGGGAAATACACGCCACCACCAGCTTACCTTCTTATTCTCTACAAGGCGCTTCATTTCACCTGCGGGTGTCCACTGATTTAAGCGCACCTTAACATTATCCATTGTATCAGGATTGTCTTTTATGAAATCTGCGAGATAGGTCTCTGTCTTGTCTGTGACACGGTGGGTGTCTACTTTTGCATTGAGCATAACGATTCTCTTTGGCGTGCTCAAGACATAACCAATAGAATCGAAGAGGATATTCTCCTCTCCCCGCTCGATCTGTGGCTCTTCTGAGTGGAGGGGGTTTACAAGGATAAATGATATGACGGATAATAATAACAGTACGCGCATCTTAAAATGTTACATCTACCTCTTGAGGTGTAATCTTATAAGCAGACCCCGTAAGAAAGTCTATAGCTGTCCCGATAATCCCGCCAAGGAAGATATTTCCGAAGAGCCATCCATCGAGTGTGCGCCTGAGCTCTACTGTAATAGATTTATACCCTTCCTTTTCAAAGACGAGCGTGTAGTGCGGCTTTGTCCTTTCGAGAGTGATGGTGCCGGGTGTAGTAGTCGCTATGCTATTGACGCGGACTACAGCGCCAGATGGAGTAGAATTAAGGTATATCTCCTGGCTCTTTCCATGCATTATAGTGCAACAACCGCTTAAAAACATCATAAGAACTAATACAGTTATGATACGCATAAGATCCCTCTAATCTAGAATGGTTGCCGTAAGGAAGATCATTACCCTTTGGCTTGTTGTGTTGCTTCCTTTTGAAATAGGCGCCCCGACTATGGGCAGACTGCCTCTCCTGGAGTCTTTGCTTGATGAGTTTACTCCGCCTATTGCTATAGTCTCACCACTATTTATGAGTACCTGCGTCAGTGCTGCCTTTTGATGTATGCTTGCACCATCTTCGCTAAATGAGCTTACAGAAGGCCTCAGGATTACGAGTATTGTGCCATCGTTGTTTACTCTCGGAAGAACCTCAAGGTTTTGACCTGCGCCGACTATAATGGGGGTGGTTACCTCTGCGCCGCTATTATACCTGGTCACTACATCCCCAAAGACCTCATCTACTGTAGCCTGTATCCTGGCAGGCTTATTGCTTAGAGTCGTCACTTTCATCTTTGTGCGGACCTTTGCGTCGCTATGCGTATTGACAAGATTCAAAACAGCTTCATAACGATCGCTTGGAATGACCACTTCTTCAGCGCTTATGCCTATCTCCTGCAGAAATCCAGCAGTAATATCAGTAACGAGCACCTCTACTTCAACCTGCTTAGGCTTCAGATCCAGGCGCTTTATAACTTGCGCAATACGCTCCATGCTCTTTTCATCATCTACCACTATCAGGCTATTTGTATTTGGCTCTACTATGACCTTACCATCGTCGCTTTTGAGTTCATCAATGACATCGAATATTGATGCAGCATCTATATGCTGCATAGTAAATATTTCCATGTCCTGGGATTCGGTTTCAGCAAAGGATAGAGTGGAGAGAACGAGCAGAAGTGCAATAAAGATTAGGGCCTTCTTCATAATATCCCTTTTTAAAGATATGCT
>CAYLIX010000176.1:0-2890 GCA_964383775.1 uncultured Planctomycetia bacterium | reverse complement strand
ATGGCTATCTCTAAAGACATGGGATCAGAGCTTGATGAGGCATTGGATCAGGTAGAGCAAGAAGGTAAGGTAAATGTCGTATATATAGTAGATAGCTTTGGATATCTATATCAGGAGCAGATAGAGAAGCTCATAAAGAAGGCCAAGGGCATACTAAAGACAAAAGAGGTAGGTTTCCATGGCCACAATAACCAACAGCTTGCCTTCAGCAATACTATTGAAGCGATCATACACAATGCCAACTTCTTAGATGGTACTGTCTATGGTATAGGCCGTGCAGCAGGTAATTGCCCGCTAGAGCTATTGATAGGCTTCTTAAAGAACCCAAGATATGACATAAGGCCTATACTTGAACTCATCTCAAAAGAGTTTATTCCCTTGAGAAAGAAGATTGAGTGGGGATATATCATACCATATGCAATATCCGGCATGATGAATGAACATCCTCGTGAAGCCATGGCTCTGCGGGGTAGTCATAAGAAAGAAGATTACAGAGAGTTTTACGAGAAGCTGACCAATATAGGGCTCGATTAATGGATGTAAGGGAATTTAAGAAGCTTCCTGTACTCGGGATTATCCGAGGTATTGATGAGGAGGCAGTAGAACCTCTTGCCGAAGCTATCATTGCCTCAGGCCTAAAGACCATAGAAATTACCATGAATACTGCAGGTGCTGCCAAGCTTATCAAACACATGAAGAAGACTGCAGGCAATAAGCTTACCATAGGCGCTGGTACAGTACTAACAAAGAAGAGTTGTGATATAGCATTGGATGCTGGCGCATCATTCATTGTCCTTCCTACACTTATCCATGAAGTTGTTAAACCTTGCGTAGATAAAAAGATCCCGGTATTTCCAGGCGCGTTTACTCCACAGGAGGTCTACAATGCCTGGGAGGCAAAGGCAACCATGGTAAAGGTATTTCCTTCGAAGTTTCTTGGGCCTGGGTATATAAAAGAACTAAAAGGGCCTTTTGATAAGATAGAGCTACTTGCATGCGGAGGTGTAGGCCCGGATAATATAAGGGCCTTCTTTGATAGTGGCGCAAGTGCAGTGGCCTTTGGGGCGAGCATCTTTGAGAAAGAGTGGATGAAGAAGGGGCAGTATAAACGTATTACCGAGTCTATTGATAGTCTCTTGTCAAAATGGAGAGAAGGATGAAGATATTCTTAGCAGTCCTTCTTCTTTTGGTTTGCGCGACAACGGCTCATTGTGAGACTGCAGTAAGAGACGAGTCCGGTAATATTACAGAGTATATATACATGAATACTTCGAATCCGCCAGGCTCAAGTGACGGTGTCTATTTCTCACCGAGTGAAAATAGGGCAGACTTCTCTGTAATGAACCTTACTGAGAAGCCGATCGATTTTAGGAGTGCAGAGTATTATGCTATTGGTAAAGACGGACAGCTTTTTAAACTTACTCCTGATACTGATAGACTGGATAAAGAAGATTTTATATGTAAACCGACAGAACCCTTTCAGATAAGGTGCAGTTATGTAACATACGTAAAAGAACTGCCCAATTCCTGGACAAAGGGCCAGATAAGAGGATTTTATATAACATTACGAACCGGCGCTCGGATTAATTTTGAGAGTGAAGATGCTCACATTAAGGAGCTTATAGACGTCTAGGGCGCAGTAACAGAATAGGAGTTGTTATGAGGAAGATAATATTAATATTAGTCATGGTTATATCTTTTGTAGGTGTTGCATCTGCAAAGGATGTTGAGATTATACCAGCAGATTATGCTGGTGAGACATCCAATCCGCCTTTGAGCCAGGCCTATTATGACCTGGGTACAAGCTACTTTGAAAAGGGCGATTATGAACAGGCCATCGATTTTTTTGAAAGGGTGCTGTTGATAGACCCATTGACTGAGCCTTCATATGAAGATGTCTACTTTAATCTGGGCAAGGCATACCTGGAGATAGATAATATTGAAAGGGCTCGTGAGAATTTTAGAAGAGCAAACAGGATCTATAAGATATCCAGCTATGAGCGCGCAAGGGTGGTCGACGCAATATTTGAGTCATTACACTTAGAGGAGAGTGCTGCGGAACAGTATTATAATGAAGGCATAGCATACCTGCATATAAGAAATATCAACAAGGCAATACAGTCCTTTAAAAACTCGATCTCGCTTGTGAATGAAGATAATAAGAAATTTTCAGGATACTCTTATAGGGACCTTGGCGCTATACATTTAAAACAGCATGAATTTAAGAAGGCTATCAGTTCTCTTAAAAAAGCTATAGGTATTAACCCTGATGACGCTGACGCATATTTTATTCTTGGAGAGACATACAGCGCTACTACTGATAGGGGCCTGTCTGATGAGAGCTATCAAAAGGCGCACGAGCTCTTTAAGTCTCAGGGCAAGATGGGTAAGGCCAAGATAGCGTTATTGAAGAAGTCATTATAGCTAATTATTTGAAAAATCTCTTGCACTGATCACTCTTTGTTATTATAATATATTTAAGGGGAATATATAAAATAAAGGGGGAATAATGGCAAGTTATTCAGGTCGCGAAAAACGTAGATATAAGCGGCTTAATAAGATGGTTGCCGTAGAGATAATATCCTGCAATGGTAAGAAGACCCTCCCAAAGCTTGACGACGAAATAGGCCTCAATATATCCGACGGCGGACTCCTCATGGAATGTTCCAAAAAACTCGATAAGGGTACACGCCTGAGGCTTAAGATTATGCTCATCTATACTTCTTCATATAAGATTATTGAATTACCAGCCAAGATAGTATGGTGTAAGAGATCATTTTGTAAGACATATTATCTGGGATGTAAATTTACAAGGATCACACCAGTAATCAAAAAAGCGATTAAGAAATTTACATTGCCTTATCTCGTTAAGTTTTAATTAAGCATATCT
>CAYLIX010000175.1:0-2927 GCA_964383775.1 uncultured Planctomycetia bacterium | reverse complement strand
ATATGACTAAAATAGTAGAAGAGAAGAAGGAGGTTGGCGATGAGAGTAACAATTAAATTTATGTTATGTCCAGTTGCTCACTGTAAAGAAGTTTGTAGTATTGAGTCCTGGGTATGACGTTAAAAGGCCCACCACTGCCATCATACTAAGTAGGAGTGATATATGAAACTAATTACAAGAGATACAGATTATGCTATAAGGGCCCTCTGTTTTATTGCTGGTCACAAAGATAAGGTCGTATCTGTCCAGGGATTGACAGAGTCCCTTAAGATACCACGCCCATTTTTACGAAAGATTCTCCAAAGATTAAACAGGGAAGGGCTCTTAAGATCATATAAGGGCATAGGCGGAGGATTTTCACTCAATTGTGATTCCAAAGGCATAACCTTAAATAGGCTTATAGAGATATTCCAGGGCCCACTTAGGATCAATGATCACAGGATTAAGAATGGACCATGCCCCGTAATAAAAAAGTGCCTCTTAAAGAATAGATTGGATCGTATTGAAAAGAAGCTTATCTCTGAATTGCAATCCATTAATATAAAACAACTCCTGAAAGGTTAATTATGTCCAAAAGAAAGATAATAAAGATAGATGAGAATAAGTGCAATGGGTGCGGCTTATGTATACCTAATTGTCCAGAAGGTGCTTTGCAGATGATAGATGGAAAGGCACGCCTCTTAAGCGATCTCTTTTGTGACGGACTCGGCGCCTGTATAGGCCATTGCCCGGAAGGGGCCATTACTATAGAGGAGAGAGAGGCTGAAAAATACGATGAGACCAGGGTAATGGGTAATATCATAAAGCAGGGCAAGAATGTGATAAAGGCCCATCTTGTGCATCTAAAAGAGCACAATGACAAGGTTCATCTAAAAGAGGCCATAGGGTTTTTAAAGAAGAAGGGGCTGGATGTACCGGATTTAGAGGGTGGTGTGGGAGAGGCATGTAAGCATTCACACGCAAATTTTGAGTGTCCAGGATCAAAGATCGTACAGTTTAATGAATCCAGCGAAGCAGATGATGCAAATGCCCCTAAAAGGGTATCTCAATTAAGGCAATGGCCAGTGCAGATTACGCTCGTTGCGCCTTTTGCGCCGTATCTACAAGATGCTGATCTTTTGATAGCGGCCGACTGTGTGCCTTTTGCATATGCCGATTTTCATAAGGATCTATTAAAAGGCAAGGTATTGCTCGTAGGATGTCCGAAGCTGGATGATATAGAGGCTTATAAGATCAAGATAACAGAGATCTTAAAGAATAATAATATAAAGTCGATAACTTATGCGCATATGGAAGTACCTTGCTGCTCTGGATTGGTAAATGTCATAAAGACTGCAATCTCAGAATCCGGCAAGAAGGTACCATATAATGAAATAGTAATAAGCATAAGGGGTGAAAGAATAAAATGATCTTTAAGTGCCCAGGCTCGCAATCTTTTAGCCAGCCACATCCGGAGTTTATAAATTGTCCATTCTGCAATGCTGAGGTAGAGATATGGACGGATGAGAATAAGGCCATCTGCCCTAAATGCAAAAAGGATATTACCCGGGAATTGCAAGAGAGTTGCCTTGAATGGTGCAAATATGCAAAAGAGTGCGTGGGCACTGATAAGTTTGAAGAATTCATGAGGGGGAAGAATATTATGCTTAGTGAAAAGATGTACGCTGCACTCAATCATCAGGTAAATAGGGAGATCTATTCAGCCTACTTTTATCTGGGCATGGCATCGTATGCCTCGTCGGGAGGATTTAAAGGTACTGCAAACTGGTTTCGTAAACAAGTGAAGGAAGAGACTGCCCATGCAGAGAAGCTTTATGAGTATGTTGTAGAGAGACAGGGCAGGGTTATGCTGGGTGCGATAGAAGAGCCTCCGCAGGACTTCTCATCAATATTCGATCTCTTTACCAGGACACTTGAGCATGAGAAGAAGGTAACTAAGATGATCCATGACCTAGTAAAGCTAGCAGAATCTGAAAAAGATGAAAAGAGCAAAGATTTTTTACAATGGTTTGTTAAAGAACAGGTGGAAGAAGAAGAGAATGCATCCAAGGTCCTGGGCAAGGTAAGCGCTGCAGGTGAGGATAAGAGTAAGCTACTTAAGGTGGATGCAGAACTTAGCAAAAGAAAGTAATCTTGGAGGATAAGATGGATTTAAAAGAGAAGGTAGAGAATGCACTCACCAAGGTAAGGCCTTGGCTCAATGCTGATGGCGGTGATGTGAAGTTGGTAGAGATTACAGATGACAAGGTAGTAAAGGTAAAGCTTACAGGCGCATGCTCAGGCTGCCCCATGAGCCAGATGACGCTCCAGGCAGGCGTGGGCAAGGTAGTAAAGGAAGAAGTGCCCGAGATAAAAGAGGTAGTTTCAGTATAACCTACCCGTTTAGCATACGACTTGATTTCCCATCAGATTTGTGCTATCATCTTAGACCTAAACCAGATGCGGATGTGGCGGAACTGGCAGACGCGTACGGCTTAGGACCGTATGCCTTCGGGCTTGAGAGTTCGACTCTCTCCATCCGCACCACTTCCGCCAAAGGCGGAAGTGATCCTGAAGCGCCGTAAACAATGCGAGCAAAGCGAGCATTGTAGGCGCTGAAGGACCTTTGAAAGTCATGAAGGACCTTTGGAAGTCGCGGCACCGGGGGTTACCTCCGCTTGTCGCTCGCTCGGGGATACGCGCCCCTCGCTCGCTGTGGAAAAATTGCTCACAGTCTAAATTGCGCGTTTGTATTCGCAATTTTTAACAGTCGCTCCGGCAAACCCCCGGTGCCGCTGGAATGTCTAGCCATCCTAAGGTTTATAAGCGTATTATTGACTATATAATAGTATTTTGATATAATTAGGGCTTATTCGGGCCCGCATAGCTCAATTGGTAGAGCAAGTCCCTCTTAAGGACGAGGTTCTAGGTTCGATTCCTAGTGCGGG
>CAYLIX010000174.1:1198-2946 GCA_964383775.1 uncultured Planctomycetia bacterium | reverse complement strand
TTGATAGGCTCAGAGGTATTGGCGCACCCATAACTCTATAAGGAATAGCGCCAGCTGCCAATATCACCTCTTCCGGAATATATGTGTTACACCAACCTACGATGGGGGAATTTTTGTTTACTAAACGCTGCTCATTATTCTTTTTTACCTTTTTAATAAATTCTTTTATAAGTTGGGTATTCGACACTGGTCTTGTTCTCTGCGGCGCCTCTGCATTTGGTCCTAAAATACTCTTAACCGCCTGCAAAAATAGATCTTTATCAAAAGGCTTTATCATAAATTCAACAACGTCTATGTTGGATAACGTGTTAGATAAATCGCTGTCCGGATATGCAGTAATTACCATAAACTTGCTTTTTGCGGACCCGGCGCTTGTTTGAGCCTGCTTGATTCTTTTAATGGCCTCAATCCCGTTGATGTTTGGCATCTTAACATCGCTTATTACCAAATCAAAGGCCTTACTTCGAGTCTCTTCTATGGCTCTGGCTCCATCCTCGGCAACAAATACCTGATAGCCCTCAGCAGAAAGCAGCCTTTCAATGCTCCTTCGGACCATTCTGTCATCGTCTACTAATAATATGGTGCCCTTACCCATAATCTTCTCTTATTGAATACATTTTTCCGTAGCTTGCAATAACCCTTTGACATCAAATGGTTTCTCTAAATATGCGGCTGCATTTAACGCCAAGGCTTGTTGATATATATCTTCATGCGCGTAAGCGGTAATAAAAATTTCAGGTATAGGCTCTCTATTGTTTTGCATTAGATATCTTCTGATTTCCTTGACAGTTTCAACCCCGTTCATACCTGGCATTTTGATATCCGACACAATTAAATCAAAGTCGGCTTGCTGTATATGATTGAGCGCCTTCGCTCCATTTAAGGCTATGGTCACCTTGTACCCCTCTCTGGTTAATAGCCTCTTTAAGGTCATAAGAACTAATTTTTCATCATCAACAACCAAAATAGACTTTTCCATATAACACCGTCTTACTTATATGGAGGAAACGCACTCCTTATTTCTACTTATGTTTTCCTTCTCTGTCACCCACTCATCTATACTTGTTTTTCTAAAACGCAGCTGCTTGCCGATTTTACAGGATGGCAGCTGCCCCCTGCGAGATAATCTATAAATAGTGTGCTTGGGAATCCTCAAATATGCTGCTACTTCATCTGTTGTAAAAAACGTGCTTTTCATAAAGTTATCCTCCATGCTCAGCTTTTAAATTAGGTATTTAGTCGTTTTTAGTCGTCTTTGACTAGCTTCATTATATTATATTACTAATGAACTGTCAAGGTGGTTTTGGAATTTTTTCAGTAGCTGCTGCATTTTTTGCAGTAGGGGGTGGTTCTTGGTAGGATTATTTAGAGTCTGGTTTGGTTTTTAGGCCCAGGTCTATCCCTTGCTCCTTTGCCCTGCGTTTTAGGAGGTCTGTGAAATAGGCGCCTTTGGTGGTGCGTATGGTGTTTGTTTCTATTGCTTCTTTTGTTTCGCCAAGGACACGATAGATTAGTTCGGTGGGGCAGATTCGGGTAATATGTTTATAAAAATTTCTGCTGTTATGGTCCCCTAAGAGTGATACTATGTCTTTTGCTAGAGCATTGCCTATGGCTGCCTTTTCATTAGAAACTTGATTTTGTAAGTAACGTTTAACGTTATCTACAGTACCTTTTAAATGTAAGTCTTCTGTTCGCATTTTGCGGTGGCTATATTGAGCCGCAATTTGCGGTTTAGTTTGTGGATAACC
>CAYLIX010000174.1:0-1187 GCA_964383775.1 uncultured Planctomycetia bacterium | reverse complement strand
GTGATGAGGTGTTTGGTACCTTACCCGCAAATTGAGGTTTAGGACGTATTTCTTTAGAATGAGTCCCTTCTGTTTCGACAATCTTCTCTGCGGTCAGGACCACAAGCCTCTTCTCATCTTTAGGGATTAGCGGGTCATCCATAGCGATATAATACATATCTGAGGTTCTAATCTTCTTACCCATTTTCTTGCTGTAAATATACCTGGGCTTACGAGTGATAAAATAAGTTGCTACTTCTCGCTTAAGCTCTCTTTGGACTGTGTCAGCTGAAACACCAATCTCTTTGGCCAAGGTTTCCTGCTTAGGATAGCACCAGTCTCTCTTCTCTTTTGTCAATTTGTTATAGTAACAATAACGGCGCAGCCGAACTACCAAGACAGTGAGGGTAGGGCCTAACAGAGGGGCCCACTTATCCCAAAAGTATTGTGTAGCCACTACTACCTTATCCGGCTCTATGATTTCGTTTTTCAACTCATAGTAGAATGGCTGGAGCTTTATTTGGTCCATGGTGAGGCTGCCAAGTAGCTGCTCTTTTCTTTTCTCTGGAGGCACGCTTTTCATTTATTGGTGACCTTCACTTGATTGCTCTTTTAGGCCGTTTTGTTCTGACTCTTCTGCCTCTTTCCTTTCCTCCAGGACTCTTTTCCTAGCCCTGCCGGATCGGTCAACAACATCAAGCAATAAAGAGGTCCGGTCATCTAACAAACCTGCTGTCTGACCGATCTCTTCTTTTAGGCTTGTTTCGACAGAAGCGATATTGCTTTCCATGGCTTTAAGCTTTTGGCTGTATTCAGCAGCCAGTTTTCTTTCAGCCACTTCCCTCTCCAGCTTTGCCTGGTTCGTTTGGTGAAAGGTAAATGCCGCCAGTCCGGCCACTACCAGAAGTATAACAAGTATTGAAACTACAGAGCTTTTGATAATGAGGCCCGGCATTTGGGAAACCTTCTTGTCAGACGCCTCTTTATACTCTAGCTGTTTACTGAAGATATTGTCGTATTTTGAGAGCTTTTGGATTAGCTGTTCAGCCTGTTTTTGGAGAGCGCTATCGAAAGCCTCTTCTATCTTCTTACCTATCTGATCAGGCATAGATAGCATCTTTTCTTTGAGCTCTGGGTCTGCCTCTAAGGGGATGGTTTGACGTGTTTGTCTATCCGACAAGGCAGATGACACATATCTTGACGCCATG
>CAYLIX010000173.1:0-2946 GCA_964383775.1 uncultured Planctomycetia bacterium | reverse complement strand
GCTATTACAACGGTCTATTATCCATTCTAAGACTCTTAAATTCTCACTGAATCCAGGCCATAGGAATTTTCCTTCTTTGCTCTGCCTGAACCAATTTACATGGAATATCTTAGGCGGTTTGGCCATACGCTTACCCATCTTAAGCCAATGTTTAAAGTATTCTCCCATATTATATCCACAAAATGGCAACATTGCCATTGGGTCTCGCCTTATCTCGCCCTGTTTACCATATTGCGCAGCCGTCCTCTCAGATGCCATGGACGCGCCTACATATACACCGTGCTGCCAGTTAAGTGACTCATATACCAACGGTGCAAGGTGTGCCCTACGACCACCAAATATGATCGCTGATATAGGTACACCCTGATGATCATCTACTTTATCTGATATTGAAGGACATTGGCTAATAGGTGCGGTAAAGCGGGCATTAGGATGAGCCCCTTTAATTGGCTTGCCTTCCTCATCCTTCATTCCAGGCTTCCATGGCTCGCCTTTCCAGTTGGTCCCGCTGGGAGGGGCATCCCCTTCTCCATCTTCCCACCATACTGTGCCATCATCTGACAAGAGCACATTGGTAAAGATGCTATTCTTCTTTACTGCAGCCATGGCATTGGAATTGGTCTCTGTATTTGTACCAGGCGCCACACCGAAGAATCCTGCTTCTGGATTTACTGCCCATAGTCTTCCGTCTTTATTTATCCTCATCCATGCAATATCATCCCCTACTGTCCATATCTTATATCCCTTTGTCTTTAGGCCTTCGGGTGGGATGAGCATTGCTAGATTGGTCTTGCCACAAGCACTGGGAAATGCAGCAGCCACATAGTCTGTCTTTCCATCCGGTTTTTCAATACCCAGGATGAGCATATGCTCTGCCATCCACTCTTCTTTACGCGCGATATAGCTCGCTATACGTAAACCCAGGCACTTCTTGCCCAAAAGTACATTGCCACCATAACCTGAGCCGACCGACCATATTGTATTGTCCTCTGGAAAATGGAGTATGAGTCGCTTCTTTATATCCAGTTCTGCTTTCCCATGCAGACACTTTGTAAACTCTCCATCAGTACCGAGAACCTCGAGAACATCCTTCCCGATCCTCGCCATTATGCGCATATTGAGCACTACATAAATGCTGTCTGTAAGCTCAACCCCTATCTTGCTAAAGGGTGAACCCACAGGCCCCATAGAAAAGGGTATTACATACATTGTGCGCCCTTTCATAGAACCCTTGAATATATCACTTGCCTTCTTATATGCCTCAGGCGGTGACATCCAGTGGTTTGTAGGGCCAACATCCTCTTTCTTCTTGGTGCATATGAATGTAAGGCCTTCAGTGCGCGCTACATCATTGAGTGCGGTCCTGTGATAGAGGCATCCAGGTTCAGCTCTATTACCTCACCAGTGGCGAGGGCCTCTTTTGTAAGGCGTGCCTTCTCTTGTTCTGAACCGTCTATCCACACCACTTTATCGGGTGTACACATCTTGGCCATATCGTCTACCCATTTTTTTAATCTCTTATTGTTTGTTGTCATATTACCTTCTTGACTTATAGTCGGTTATGAATCTGTTTATTGATCTGTCATAGGTTGCCTCTGTCTCTTTGGAGAAGAAACATGCCGGCATCTCATTACTGCCCAGATGATACTGCAGACACTCGCAGCACATCCCTTTTCTTGAACATGGCTCATAAGTACAGTTACAATTTGCCATATTATTGCTCTTATTATTACAATCTGCCATCTCTAATTTTCCTTTAATCCACTGCCCAGTTTATACGCTTTATCGAGCGCGGATTTCTTATTATCAATGTCGCCCTTCTTATCTACGCCTCCGACAAATATATCTGCAGTATATTTAAAATCGAGTACAAAGAAGAACGCCTTTACAATCTCCTTTGTCGCTACAAAGGCCTTCTCTTTATCAAATCCGGCCGTTGCAAGGAGGTATCCGGCCCTCTCTTTATTCACTTCTCTTAAGGGCTTCTTTAATACAAACTTCTTTGCCCAGAGCGCTTGGCAGCGATCTATCACAGCCTTTAGCTGTGCTGGAGGCCCCATAAAAAATGTAGGGCTCGATACTATAAGGCAATCGGCTGAAAGTAATTTATCATATACGGCCTGCATATCATCATTTATATGGCACTTGCCTGTCTTGTGACAGGAATTGCCTTCATCGCAAGGTGCAATATTGAGCCTGGAGACATATATCTTCTCCACGTCGCATCCCGCATCTTGGGCGCCCTTTAGAAGGCTATCCAGAAGCACGTCGCTATTGCCTCCCTTTCGCGGACTTCCTTCTATGGCCAATACCTTCATCTTCCCTCTTTCCTCTAAAACAATTTTCTGGCTATGCGCAGCCTATTCGTAAGCATAACGAGATGCTCTTTTTCTACGGCTATCAGCTTTGACATTATCTCTTTACCCTTTGGGTTTATGCTAGAGTCGCGTGCGCTTGTGTAAAAGAGGATCGAGTCCCTCTCTGCATCTATTCCCATCTGGAGCGCATCTATTTCGCTTATCTTATCCATAGGCGACTTCTCTTTAAAGACGCCTGTTTCAATGAGGCTATTTAAATAAGCGGCTACTTCGTCTTTAATATCAAAATAACGCTTAGGATCCTTTGGCGGAAGATTATTTAACATCTCTTTAAAGATCTTTTTGTGCTCTCCCTCTTCGTCCTTAAGCCGCTGGAATATCTCCCTGGACTCTTTGCTCTTCGATGCCTTTACAGCAGAATCATAGAATTTATAGCCCTCATCTTCCAGATTAATGGCTACCATTATTACTTCGTCATCTGATAAGAATTTCGTTACCATTTTATGCCCCCTCCGCAGGGATCAACTGCTTAAAAAAGTGCACGAGTGTATCAGCCGCTTCCTTGACCTCAGCACTCAAATCTCTGCCAAACTCAGTGCTCTTGGGCCGCACACCCACCATCATTATA
>CAYLIX010000172.1:0-2969 GCA_964383775.1 uncultured Planctomycetia bacterium | reverse complement strand
ACCCTGATTAATGGATTGGATTAATTCTCCGTTAAGCTTATATTTCCTCTATATCTAATCTCACTCCTTGCAGTCTTCTATTTTGCGCTTAAGCCCTTATTGGGCAGAACAAAATCGCTCCTCTTTACATTTCTACTCGGTACCATACCGCAGTTTCTCCATTTTTCAAGCGTAGGTTATGCAGATTTTGTCTTTACCACATATTTTACGATCGCCTTCCTATATATATACCGCTGGATGGATCGAGGTGGCATGCGATATATTGTGCTCTCGAGCGTGGCCATGGCACTGGCGTGCTGGACAAAGATGGAAGGGTGGGCACTATTATTATGTCTATCCACATGTTTGGTCTTCTTTGCATGTTTTAGCGCCAAGTCCGGAAAGAGTGCTATAGCTGGGACGATCACTTTTATCTTATTGGTCTTGATCCTAGCATCTCCATGGATATACATGATAAAGGCAAATGGCCTTGAGAGCGAAGCGATGAAGCTCCATAGTCTTGATGCAGGCCGCATAACCGGCTCTCTTGGTAATATAGACAGGATCCCGCGAATACTGTACGAATTTCAGAAACAATTCTTTGGGCCAAAAAAATGGAATATATTGTGGGTGATCTTCTTTACGTTATTCTTCTTTAATCTGAAGAGGGCATTTAAGGGTAAGATCCTTTACATAACTGCTCTTTTGTTTTTGATAATGTGCGCATATGGATTTGCGTATCTATTGATACCCCTTAGGCCGAATGAACCCATAAACTGGATCATAGGAAGCGCCTTAAGCAGGCTCTTTATCCACTTTACTCCGCTAGCCGTATACTGGATAGCTGTCATCTGCAGAGAGAGGGATTATATAAGACTATGAAACCTATATTTTTAGACAGAGATGGTGTGATCAATAAGGACCCTGGTGGCTGGACAAAGCATAGTTATGTTACGAATTGGCAGGAATTTAACTTTATCCCCGGGTCGAAAGAGGCGATAAGAGACCTTACTGACTCAGGCTATGAGATCATGATACTCTCAAACCAGGCCGGTATAAATAGGGGGTTCTTTACTAAGGATGATTTGAATGATATAAATGCAAGGATGTTAAAAGAGATCAATGCAACAGGTGGCAGGATACGCTCCACACACTATTGTCCGCATAAAAGTGATGAGAGATGCGGCTGCAGAAAACCGCAGATAGGCCTTTTTAATCAGGCGGCCAAAGACCTTAAGATAGATTTTGCAAAGACCTTCTTTATAGGTGATGGTTCTACGGATATTGAAGCGGGAAAGGGGATAGGATGCAAGACTATACTTCTCCTTTCCGGCAAATCAAAGCTGGAAGACGTAAAGAAGTGGGCGGTTAAGCCTGATTATATAAAGAAGGACTTAAGAGACGCAGTCGATTGGATCTTAGGGGGTTGTGATGCATAAAAAGATACTTATAATCTATGCTACGGCAGGGACCGGCCACAAAAAAGCCGCGTATGCCATAAAAACTGCACTGGACCAGACGAATAAGAATGACAATGTGGATATAATAGATTCCCTGGATTATACAAATACATTCTTTAAGTGGTCATATCCGCGATTCTATATATTTATGGTAAACCGCATCCCAAAGTTGTGGGGGCTGGGATACTATCTTCTGGATAATAGATTCATATATACCATAAGCTGCTGGATAAGGCACCTCGTCAATTGGATCAATTCAAGGCCGCTTGCGCGTTTCCTAAGAGATGGCGATTATGACGTCATCATATCTACACACTTTCTGGCGCATGATGTGATATCTATGGAGGGGAAGAAGAAGATACGCGCGCACCTTATCAATGTAATAACAGATTTCAGATCTCATTCATTCTGGATAGCAGGCGGCGTCGATACCTATGTCGTAGCGCATCAGAATACAAAAGAAGACCTCATCTCTAAGTATGGTATAAGACCAGAGATGATAGAGGTCCTTGGAATACCGATAGACCCGGTCTTTGCCAAGAAGAAAGACAAGAAATCACTCCTCTCTAAACTCGGCTTAAATGGAGAGCTCTTTACAGTGCTCGTCGGAAGTGGTGGATTCGGGGTAGGGCCTATAGTAGAACTTGTGAAATCATTTAAACAAGTAAATTTACCGATGCAATTGATCGTAGTCTGCGGAAAGAATGAATCACTCAAGTGTGATATAGAATCTCTGAAGGGTGAAATAGAGACCCCGGTCATTGTTTATGGATACGTAAATAATATGGATGAATTGATGGAGGTTGCGGATTGTATCGTTACCAAGACAGGCGGGATGATGTCTTCAGAGGCGCTTAGCAAGGATCTGCCGATAGTAGCGATTGCACCCATACCCGGACAAGAGACCAGAAACTTCGAGATATTAATAAGGAGTGGTGTGGCGCTGGAGGTAAAGGATATAGCGAAGGCATCGGATGTTGTTGTGAAGCTATATGAAGATAAGGATATGGCCCGAACAATTGCCGAGAAGATAAAGAGAATAAAGAGAGGAGACTCCGCTTATAAAATAGCAGAGTTGGCATTGAGATGAAGAGAGAGGTCCTGGACGTAATAAGGTCTGTAAAGAGCTATCTTGAACTTGAGTCAAATTTTGGCGTAGATATGGTACAGTCCTCCCCGAAGGATACAAAAGAAGAAGGCAATACACTGGATTCCCTGGAGCTTGAAGTCATGTCCTGTAAGAACTGCCCGCTCCATAGAGGCAGGACCAACACTGTCTTTGGCTCAGGCAATAAAGATGCAGACCTGGCAATTCTTTTTGTTAAAGAAAAACACCCTGACAAAGTTTTAGAGTTCCTCGAGCCTTACGGGCTGGTTGAAGAAGAACCGCTAATTTCAGTTGGATATCCTCTTGGAACCGATCTTACTGGTAAGGCAACCGTCGTTAAAGGCAACTTTATTGCATTTAGGCAATCTAAGTATTACCCAGTTACCTATGTTCACACTAGTATAAATTTAGTTAAGGGTATG
>CAYLIX010000171.1:0-3009 GCA_964383775.1 uncultured Planctomycetia bacterium | reverse complement strand
TTACTTCTCAGTGCCTATACTTGTATCTTCGTCAGCCCTTGCACTCCTATATATTATGGCGACCAATGTTTCAGGCACTGTTGAGGCGCTTGTAAGGGGTGTCAAGGATAGGACAGAGTATGGAGACAAATATGATACATGGCGCTTTACAAAGAGTATGCCAAAGAAGACGAGAGAGATGATACAAGAACGTATCACAGAGGCAAGGAGTGATACTGCAAAAGCAGAGGCATATGCATTACTAATTCCCAGGGTAGCAGATGATGATAAGAAGATAGATGAAGTGGTAAGCAATGTAAGGGATCTTACAGATGCAAGCCCAGAGTCACTCATAGAGATAGCAGATGCATTAATAGAAGCAGGCAAGGCAGATAGGGCAATGGATGTACTACGATTTGCTGCGTTGCCGCCAAGCGCAGTTGCAGTTGAGACTGAAACACTTCCAAAGTCTACAGAGGATACAAGGAGTGCATTGCATGCAAGCACAAGCGATATTGCTGCAGAGAGAACAGCTGCATTCCGTAAATTGCTCGAGCTTGCAAAGACAGAAGATAGAGAAGTGATAGCTGCGTACATAGCGCATGAGATTGAAGAGAATAAGAGGCTCGAAGAAGCAGCGCCAGAAGAGTATCCTGTAGATAGAATCTTTGGGTTTATGCCGAGGCCGCTTATACCTATATTGATCGGTTCAGCCATAATATCTATGACCTCTGCATTTGCTGCAGGTGTTGATTTAAGGGCTGTAGTAAGCTCAGATGCCCTAAAATATCTAGTAGGTATAGGATTTATGCTACATGGAGTATATAGGGCAATGGTTGAATCCGCAAGGCCTAGCATCGATGATGAAACTGACTTTAAGGACCTTGCCAAAGACGCAATAATACGCACATTAGAGCATGTGGATTCGCCTGAAGTAGCACATCTTATACTGGTCCATCTTGCCCTGGACAATATGTCTAAGGCAAGGAGCGTGCTTGAACAAGAGGCAGCAGAACTTGAGTATAGTGTGCCAGTAGGACAGGCAACAGCTTACTACATTACTCTTGCAAAGGTTCTTGATAAGAATGATAGAGCAAAGGATGCTATCATTGCGCTTACACATGCATTGGGATTGGATAATACACCAAAAGAAGATCTGCAGATACACCTTGAGCTTAGTAGGCTGCACAGAGAGTCAGAAGATAAAGACCTTAATGAGGCCCTTATCCACCTTGAAGCAGCCGCAAGAATTGCCCCTTATAATATAGAGGTAATAAAAGCACAGGCAGAGGTATTCATAGAACTGAATAGATTTGAGGATGCTGTGGGTGTATTCAGGGCTGCATTGGATCCTTCCAGGATAAGGGATAAAGAGCACAAGGCAGCGCTTATTGAGGCATTTAATGAATCCGTCATAGCAAAGTTTAATGAGGCCTTAAAAGATAATCTAGAATCTAATACCACTGCAGGTATGGCAAATGTGCTGCTTGGATGGTTTGATGCAGCAAGGACAGAAGATGGCGATATAGCAGCTGCTATTATTAAGGGGTTTGAAGTAGAGGGCAAGTTTGTAACGCCTGAAGGGGTAGATCTACGTATAGTTCTTTTTGACCTAAGAAGGGCATTGAGAGACTTTGTCGAGGGGTCTGGTTTGCCGGAATCTGCAAAAGAGGATCTCAATGCAAGGATAGATACTATGAATCCTGATATGCTAAAAGGCCTCCTCGACATAGTGAATGCGCATAGCAGCCTTATAAATGCAGCTGGCGATTTCAAGCTAGCTGCAGTCCTCGGCAATACTGATGATATTGATGATGAGGCCATATCAAGCGAGATTGAAGAGTATAGTGAGGCACTATCCAGCAATGAAGAGGCAGCAGAGATTTGGAAGACCATGCTTGCCAAGATAGGAGAAGAGGAGAAACAAGAAGAGGATAGGGCGCTCTTGGCAATTGCTGATTCTGTTAGATCTATTACTCTCTTTAGAGATGACAGAAAGCCTGAAGATGTAAAGAGAGCAAAGAATTATCTTGAACACAGGATAAGGTATAGCTGGGCTATTACTAAGAAGCTCATGTATGGTGGCAACGACATAACTGACTTAATACAAGAAGAGATAGATAGATATGCGGCAGCAATAGAAGTAGAAAAGGGCAAGGATAAGCCAGATGAGGCCAAGATAGAGCGTTATGAAAAAGAGATGGAAGCACTTGAAAATTTAAGCAGGGCTGTCTTACAACACGAGGACTATTTAGAAGGAAATCCATCTGCACGGGATAACTTACCAGTAAGACTCGTCTTAGGAGCAAAGGTATCACTCCTTGATGCTGCTATAGAGGCAAATAACCCAGACCTACTCAGTGCCATAGAGAGGGCTGATACAGTCGATGCAATTCATAATATACGTGAGAGCTTTATCGATAATGATGAGATAGATAAATCAGTCTTTGCTGTTACGGGTGGATACTATATACCAGATCTACTCGATGATTATGAAGCAGCCTTTGTGCGTGAACAACAATCCCGCGAAGACGCAGTAATTACAACAGTAGAAGATCTTATTATCACAATTCTCTCAGATAGGATCAAGCTTTCAGATGGGCTTGAAAATGGCAAGTCTCCTATCTCTGTAATAGAAGCAATATTAAACCCGGCTAACAGACAGAATGCAGTAGGAGTAGCAAAAGGGCTTATGAATATGATAGTTTCAATGAGAGAGGGCGCAGAGAATGCAGAGGAGAGGGATCTAAGAGCACAGATAAGCATGCTGCAAGGGGCTATAGCAGGTAGAGATGATATAGATGTTATGATCCTAGGGGTTATGCAGTTTGGTATAGCAGCCTTAAAGTTTGAGCTTGCAAAGAAGAGGGCAGAGCGCATAGATGGCGGCGGTATAGCAGATCTTATTATTGCTGCATGGATGGCAGAAGATGTAGATGGTATCGCAGGAGATATAAAGAGTGCTATATATAATCTAAATCAATGTGTGGGCATAGAGAGATCATGGTACATGGAGGCATATAAACTGGC
>CAYLIX010000170.1:0-3044 GCA_964383775.1 uncultured Planctomycetia bacterium | reverse complement strand
TCTCTCCATGACCTTAATGCCTTTCCTATAGTACTCATCACACCCCTGAATCCCAATGTCCTTGCTATACCAAGCGCACCCTTTGCAAAGCTGCCTGCTGCATTTACTGCATTCATTGCAGCTACAGGCACACCCGCTACAAATCCAGAGAGGACTATGAATAATCCTGTGAATCTCCCCACTGCTGCAAGTGTGGCAAATTCTTGAGGTGCGATAAATCCTGCTGCATCGACTGCGCCCCATGATAATGTGCTCATAACAGATAATGAGAATGTGCTCCATCCCCTCACCCAGTAGTTTCCATAGAAGCTGCCCTTCATTGCACCCATATCAAGGCCGGATGTAAATACATCTTTATCGAGTGCAAATTTTACCCACATATTTGTGGAATCTTTACCAGCATCAGGATATGCCCTGTGGAACTCTGCCCTACCAACACCAACTGCCATGCCTATTCCAGTACCAATTAATGCCTTAGTAGCAACTGCAGCCACACCAGCCAGGCTAAAGAGCGCTATCTTTGGGGCAAAGAATACGATGAATACTACTGTTCCTATAATAGCTAAGCCAGCTCCTATCACACCGGTAGTAGCTATACCATTCTTTACACCATCCCAGCTCATGCCTTCTATATCATAGCGTCTCTCAAGCCATCCACGTAAACCATAAGAAGTATTATTAAGCCCCACTGAGAGGCCTATAAGCACTCCTGCCAATCCTCCTACAAGCGCACCTATTCCAGCCCCTACCCATCCGCAATTTGAGCCAATGAGTGTGCCTGTCTTAACACCTGAGATTCCGCCTAAGATTGCACCGGCTAAGATACCTGTACTAGTAGTCGTATTTATTAATTGTCTATTTTCTGCCATTGCATCCCCTAAGATACCTACATTAAAGAACTGTCCTAAGAGATGGCCTACTGCGCCTACTGTACCGTCAAACAATAGTACAAGACCATTCTTTGCCCTATCACCATTCCATGTAACTGCCCCTGCTGCTAAGTGGTATATACCTGATAGTATGCCTCCAACGAGCTTAAATATAGCGCCGACAAATGGCTTTGCAATATATGCGAGTACAGCCTTTGTATTATTCCATAGTCCGCCTTTTGATCCTGTCTTTGACATGCTCCATACAAGTGTATTCTTATACCAGCCAAAGGCACCTGTGTACTTAAATTGTGCTGAGCCATCTTCTCTATAATTTATTGCACCCTGTATTTCATAGCCAGAGCCTTTTACCACTATATAATGGACTGCCTTGCCTGATAATGTATAGTCTATGCCTGCGCCTGTTTTATTGTTATATATCTGTATCATACCGTCAGGTAAGAGCCTTACTGTGTTATTACCGAGCGACCCAGTTACAGTAGGTGATATAGTTGCACCTGTAAGGTCAAATACTAGATGGCCATTATCAGGATTTCTTGTCATGCGCATGAGACTGTCTTCTTTGCCCTTAATCTCAGTCTCTATCTTAATAGACTTTCCAGTATCTGGATCAATGTAATGCACAATAGTGATAATAGTGCGTATGCCTATGCTCACCCTCTCTGTACCTATAGGCGCAAATATATCCCTGCCGCGCCTCTCATCAAATATCCTCGTTAAGAGCACGCTAGCGTCACTTAATATACTCTCTTTACTGAGCTTGTCCTGATCCTGGTCTAGTTTCTTCTCGTTCACTTCGTTCTCACTAACCTCAAATGTAAGCCCCATATACTTTAACTTGCCGGCATCTACCCTGCCTCTTATATATGAGTCGACCCTTCTTCCACTGACTGCCATAATTGCGCCATCTTCATCTACTTCATACTGGCAATTGCCAGTCCTCGATATAAACTCTTCTCCCTTAAAGTTTACAAATGCTATCTCTTCGTGAGCATTGTCATCCAGATCATATCCTATCTTGAACTTTGCGCCTGCTGAGAATGCGAGTGACTGGCCATCTCTATACTCCACACTACCATCAAGGAGGAAGAATGCGCCGTTTCGCTCTATTACGGTATGTTTTGTATGTTTAGTCTTAGTATGATCGCCACCTGGGTGAGAACCACCTTTGGATATCTTGTACAATTGCTCACCTTTTATAACACCACTAAATGTAAGTGAGCCATTTTGGGAGATTACAAGGCCGCCCCTTGTTATCTTTGATGTAAATTTGTGTAGATCGCCATTTTCGCGGGTAAATGCAATGCTTACTTTGACTCCCTTGAGACTATACGGCTCACTCTTATAAGTGACTACACCTGTATTGCTATTGCGCGTTACATCTGATGTGATGCCCTTTGTCATAAGCCCATTTAACTTTTCTGTAGACACATCTATGCTCATATTAAACTTGGCAAGGTCCTGTTCTGACCATCCTTTCATCAGCATGACCTTTACCTGCTTTGCAGCATACTCCATACCTTTCCTTGTATAGACCTCTGTTGCCTTGCTGAAATTCTCATTATAGGTTACACTTGAATAGATATCAGACCCCTTTAGTGTCACAGTCTTAAACCCGCCTACATATACATTGAATACGCCGTCACCTAAGCTTAATCGTGAAACCCCATTATTCTCAATAATATTATTATTAAGGTCTGCTATTAGGCTGCCTCTATAGAATCCTTCTGAATCGACCTTTATTATAGGAAGCTCTTTATCAGAGCGCGGATCAAATACTAGATTATTGAGTGTGTGTATCATGTCACTCGATACATCTGTTAGGTCATTGACATGTGTCTGGGTGTCATGCCTTATCACCATCATGCCATCCTTGTCCTTCTCTATATAGGTAATAATGGATGACCTTCCATTCTCACCAAAGTTATGCATGCTCATCTGTCTACCATCTCTGAGCGTAATATATCCAGTACCTGGAATGACCTGGTGTATGGGTCTTTCTGCAAATGCCTCTGGTGAGCCCATACCCAAACTATCCATCATCCTCGCTACATTAAACTTCATATTAACAAGACCTGGTATAGTGCTTGCAAGGCCTATGTTTATATCAAATCCATCGCTGCTAGCAAGGCTAACATACTTATTTATCGCCTC
>CAYLIX010000169.1:0-3060 GCA_964383775.1 uncultured Planctomycetia bacterium | reverse complement strand
GGGCTTTCGATATTTTTTAGATGTTAATTGCGATTGCCTTATGGATTTTATCTATGCCCCGGGTTATACGTGGTACTGGTATCGCAATAATTGAGATGGCACCTGGGATAAGATAAGCATGGGAAATGATTTTGATGGCCGCAGTCCAAAGAGCACATATATTAAGTTTGTAGACATGGATGGTGACGGCCTAAATGACTTTTTATATGCACCCGGGAACACATGGTACTGGTACAAGAACAACGGAGATGGTACCTGGGATAACATAGATATAGGCTCTTATAATGGGAGGAGCCCAAATAGCTCCTATATCAATATTATAGATGTAGATGGTGATGGTCTGAAAGACATAATGGAAGGCACAGGTAGTGTTTATAGATACTGGCAGATGTCGGCGATAAAACCAAAAGCGCCAATAAATGATATATCGAGCAGCATAGGTGGCAAGACCACTATTGCCTACACAAGCGCAAAGACACACACAGATTGTATCCAGATACCATTCTTCATGAATGTAGTAACAGACGTGGCCTTAAACGATGGTATGGGTGATTCATATACAACCTCATATCAGTACAGTGGAGGCAAATACAACTATCCATACCGTGAATTCCGTGGATTTGGATATATCAAGGTAACCGATCCCTCTACGCAGCACTACACAGAGAATACTTTTTACCAAGATGATATCTTAAAAGGGCGTCCGAACATGCAACGCAGTATGGATGCTCAAGCTAAAACATATATTGAGACAAGGAACACCTGGTATCAGGATGATATTGGTAATGGCGTGCACTTTGTGGCACCCTCTACTACGGAGACATATTTATATGATGGCAAGAGCACATTCAAGAAGACCCAGATAAAGTACGAAGAGTATGATGAATACGGTAACCCTATAAGAATTAGGAATGATGGAGAAGTTGGCGCAGCAGGAGATGAGATAATTACGCTCTCAGAGTATTATTATAATGATACGGCCAGTTCATATGTTGTAAATAAACCAAAACGCGTATATGTAACTGACCTTGCCGGAAATAAATTTTCAGAAAAGACCTTTACTTACTACGACTCTAACTGGCGCCTTAAGACGAAAGAGGCATGGCTTAAGAATGGCGAAAACCCTATATCGCAATATACTTATGATGACTATGGCAACATAAAGACCGCAAAAGACCCGAGAGGTCATGCAAATACTACGACATATCATGAGCCCGACTATATCTTCCCAAAAGAGATCAAAAACCACCTTGAACACAAGCAGGCATTTACCCATGACCAGAAATGGGGCAAGGTTCTTACTTCAACAGATCCAAATGGCCAGGTTACTACATCTCTATATGATGAATTCGGCAGGATAGAAAAGATTACATCACCATCTGTGTCTGGACAATCACTCATAGTAGAGTACGAATATGACTTAAATGGTATGCCAAATACTACTACACTTAATAGCATAAAGAAGACCACTACAGCTACGACTGATAATGATACTGAAATATTTACTACATATACATTTTTTGATGGTATGGGCAGGGTAAGACAGGTAAAGACTAACGCGGAAGACTCAAATAAACAGATAGCTTCAGGCATGGTTACTTTTAATGATAGGGGGCAAACAAGCCAGCAGTACTTGCCATACTATGTTTCAAATACTGATAAATATACGCCATTAGATACAAATAAGCCCAGTGCCACCATTATATATGATGCTGTTGGCAGGGTAATACAGACCACAAACCCAGATACCTCAATAAGAAAAACTGAGTATAATCAGTGGACTACAATAACTACTGACGAAGAAAACGACAAGATGGGTTACATAAAGGACGCCCATGGAAGACTTGTAGAGGTTGAAGAATATAATGGGAGTGAAACTTATACGACCAAATATATTTATGATATCAAGAACAATCTTATTGGAGTAAAGGATGATCACAACAATGTAATCACGATTGAATACGACACCCTTGGCCGTAAGACCTCAATGGATGACCCTGACATGGGCATATGGAGGTATGAATATGACGCAGTAGGCAACCTTCTGAAGCAGACCGATGCCAAGAACATGCCCATAGAATTTGTCTATGATGAAATTAATCGCCTGACAGACAAGAAGGTATTTATAGATGATGGCAGAATCAAATATACTCCCACTTTACTCATGCATTGTGATGGTGGAGACGGCTCTATTTTATTTCAAGATTATATAGATGATCACACTATCACTGCAAGCGGAGACGCACAAGTTGACACTTCCCAAAGTAAATTCGGAGGGGCAAGCGCGCTCTTTGATGGAGATAAAGACTTTCTGACTTTACCCGATAGCAGTGACTGGACATTTGGTTCAGGAGATTTTACTATAGATTTTTGGGTGAAATTTAAGTCTATCGCTACATATGTTAATTTAATGTCTCACTCAACAAGCACAAGTGTTCAATGGCAGTTAAAATACAATGGATCATCTGAGAACTTTACGTTCCACGAGACAAAAGAACCCGGTGGTACGCTGGCGTTCCAAGTTGTTGCAGGCTACACTGCCTCCACAGACACATGGTATCATGTTGCTCTTGTGCGGAACGGGGATGTTTGGACACTATATATAAACGGAAAAGCTGAAGGAACTGCAACCGGTGATAGAACCATAGAAGATATGACCGGGAAGCTAAGCATCGGGTCTAACATCGCTACAGAAGGCGAAGCCCCATCCCAGGACTTTCATGGCTGGATGGATGAGATAAGGGTAGTTAAGGGCAAGGCGCTTTGGACCGAGGACTTTAATGTTCCTGCATCCCCTTATAGAGAAGACGATTATGAATACGATGTTGTTACATATACCTATGATGTGGGGGATAACTCTACAGGACGCCTCACTAAAGTAGTATATCCAGGCGGCCAAACTGATTTTAGCTATGATGCAATAGGAAGGGAAGAGGCAAGCGAAAAGACCATAAATGGAACTGCTTATACAGTAGGGCGTACCTATGATGCCTTAAACAGACTAAAGACTCTGACCTATCCAGATGATACGGTACTGACTTACACCTACCAAGAACAAGG
>CAYLIX010000168.1:0-3108 GCA_964383775.1 uncultured Planctomycetia bacterium | reverse complement strand
CTATATGGGTTGGGGTGCTCTGCAATGAGAAGAGATAAGTATGAAAGCTAGCAGGGGATATCTTCTTTAGCTTGTATTGAAGGCTCTTTAATACTAGTACTTCAAGGTCTTCTTTTGGAAGTGACTTCTTTAGGCTTCTTACCAGGAGTTTACGTTCTCTGTTAGCATCTTCAAAGTCTATTCTCTCTTCAAGGGCTATTGATTTAGTAAGCTTATTGAGATTGGGATAATTATCCGTAGAGTAGGGCAGGCTAAAGCCTGCCCTACGGTTGTTGTAGATAGTCTTCCAATACTCTCTGAATGTTATTCTCTCTGACTTGTAGTCCTTGGTTATCTTGTTTAGGCTTAAGAGTTCTTTTGGGTAGATGTTATCTGCTATTTTATCTAGGGTGGTTATTAGGCGCTCTATAGCAAGTAGGTTCTCTTTTTTGGATTGTATGTTCTCTTTAAAGCTAGCTACGTGTTCTTGGTATAGCTTATTATCTTCTATACCATATAATGCTATATCTTTATCACTCGTTATGCTGAAGAACTCCCCTGCTGAGAGTTCACCTTCACTCATTAGCTCTTGTGCAGTTTCTTTACGTATCTCATCTATTGGGAAGGTACGTAGGAGTGATGTATCTATGTAGCCAGTTGAACCTTCTAAGGCTACCATGTTTAGATTATACTCTTTTGTGAGGGTATCTAGTATGTCTACTATGGAGTATTGTGCTGAGAGTGAATCGTGTGCATCCTGGATATTTATGATAAGTTCATCAGAGCCATTGATATTGATATCTTTTGTGATGGCTTTATCTTTTAGTTGCCCCTCAAAATCGTAGGGCAGATTTAAATCTGCCCTACGATTTTGTACGGGGTTCATATCATGGGGCGTAGATGATGATATAGGTGCACCACCTTGTGCCCAGGTAACCTGCTGCAAAGTAAATAAAATAGTTATAAAAATAGCCAAGATTCTTAACCAGCGCCAGAATCTCGGCCTGCGGCAGTCTATATAAATACTATTTAGGTTATAATATGCGTCGTTGTTTTCTGCCATAATTGTCTTATTATAGACTTTTGCAAACTGCTTATCTCCCAATATAAAAATATCGGGGTCAGATTTTTTAAAGGGGGTAGTTAGGAATGGGGTTTGGGGAATAATCCCTAACTCTTATATATCCGACCCCAACATTCTTATTACATTGCCATCCCAATTGTGAGGAAGAACTTTTTTTCCTTCTTAATTTTCAATACAAGTATATCATACACAAACCATTTAGTCAAGACTAAATATCATACTTTTTTAATATCTAACATGTATGTAACTATATATACAAAAATATGTTACAGCTATTTTCTCTATAACCTATTTATTTACTGTATTTTGTTAATACAAAAAGTTAGATTTATGTGTGTTCCTCCGCCCTATTATGCGGGGGCGTAGTCCGCATAAAGGACGGAGGATTAGATGCGAGGTAGCATCATAATCACACACATAAAATATTGTCAAATACTTACAGGGAATTAGACTGCTCCCCTTACTGCATCTCTCAGCTGTTTCCTCTGCTGCAATTTCCTTGTATATGGCCTAAGGTCTATTATATTCCTTCTTAAGGCTTCAACATCAAGCCTGCTATCAATGAGTACTCTTGCCCTCTCTATGGCAGCTGGATTATTGTTTAAGAGCCCATTGATAAGCCATGCATGGTCAATTTCAGCCATAAAGAGCTCTTCACTACCTATGTAATATAGATCCTCTTCAACAATGTCCTCTTGGGTATATTCTCTTGCCATAGCTAGTATTGCATCTGCAGCATTCTGGGCTGTAATATCTTTACCTAGCTGGCTATACTCCACTACATGGTAGGTATCTTCTATATCTAAGCCCAGTCTCTTATTCATCTCTTCTATATATGCTTGCCTCTCTCCTTCTGTAACCACAAGGATATTCCTTGTCCTGGCATCTTCAGTCTTGTTCTTCCTAAGCTCATCTGTAAGTTCTATCACGCTCTCTCTTTCTGCGCTCTCTATTGCGCGTGATGGTGTCACAGTAATAAATGGCTTGGCAGCTGCTACATTACTCTTTAGCCTTGCCAGTTCTTCATTCCATACTATCTCTACTCTTGCAAGTGGCGTAAGGAGGTTGACTATTACTTCTATTAGGTCTGTAAGTTCTTCTTTCTCTAGACCATGTCTAGTTATGATTTCTTGCAAGTGAGCAATATCCTCTCCCCTTTGTATTGCCTCTATAATGTCACATATTGCATCTGATCTTTCCGACTGTATATATATAACATATGGCGCTATTATCTCTTCGATCTCCTCTGGGGATAATCCTTGCACATCACCGAGCATTATTCCAGAACGCGGCATATCATCCGGAGTTGCTACCTCTATAACATTAATAGAGACATCTCCAAATGCATTCCTTAAATACTTTATGGTCTCTGCAGGTAATTTTGTGCCTCTCTCTATACCAAGGATAATAGTACGGCCCAATAATGCCTCTACTTCTTCGTATGAAATATAGAAGGTATCGTCACTTCCTAGGGCCATATTCTCACTGGTCGCCTTCTTACCAAAATGCGCATCTGTACCAGCGCTTACAGCTAACCCCAGCTCTTGGGCTAGATTAAGATAGTGCGCATCCTTCTCTCTGTCGAGCCAGTGCGTATATATTTCTAGTCCCTTTATGCCTATCTTGGCATACTTACGTATAAGGTCATCTATAAAGCGTTCTGCGTTGCCTTGCCACTTGCCTTGTGGAAGAACGAGCTCTGTATACCAGCGAGGATGGCATAAGACAGGTGTACCACCTGCTTCTATTATCGCACCTATTATCCCTTCTGCACCATCTATAAGAGTAGGGAGATTAGGATTTACATTATTTAGCCACCCATTCACATGCATAGCAGGCTTATCATCATAATCAAGCTCATTTACAAAATTCCAGAGGTTGTGCTTAAAATGAGATACAGCCCTTGGATGCTCGTTAGTCTGATAGAGCATGAGTCCAGCCAATAATTCCTTCTCTTCTCTATTGAGTACATAGCGCTCTCTGCTCAATCCTATCCTTTCCAGCAATGCGCAAAATTGATCAAGCATATCATTGGTGATATCAGC
>CAYLIX010000167.1:0-3117 GCA_964383775.1 uncultured Planctomycetia bacterium | reverse complement strand
CTCTTCTTTGCTCAAGCCCTCTTTAACGGTCTTGGGCGCTGCTTCCACCAGGTCCTTGGCTTCTTTTAATCCCAGTGTCGTTACAGCGCGGATCTCTTTAATTACCTGGATCTTCTTATCGCCCGCGCCTGTCAGTACGACATTGAAGGAGGTCTTCTCTTCTACCTCGGCTCCTGCAGCAGCTCCGCCGCCTGCTGCAACTGCAGCGACAGGCATTGCTGCGCTGACGCCAAACTTATCTTCCAGCGCCTTTACAAGGTCTGCCAATTCTATGACCGTTAAGGTCTCGACAGACTTTACAATGTCTCCTAACTTTTTTGGAAGTTCTTTGGTTTCAGTGGCCTGTACGGCCTTCTCTGCTTCACTCATTTTGTCCTCCCTTTTTCTGCTTCAATGCTTCTAAACAAAAGACCAAACCTCTTAAGGTATTGGATAGCACCCCTACAAATCCTGTTATAGGTGCCTTGATTCCATAGACTACTCTTGCTATCAGCTCTTCCTTACTTGGGAGAGCGGCCAATTCTTTTACTCTTTGTCCATCTATAATGTTCCCGTCTATATATCCGCCTCTTACTTTCAGCGACTTATTATCCTTACCAAACTTTGCCAGTACCTTTGCCGTAGCCACAACATCTTCATCGCTGAATATCAGGCCTGTGCCGCCTGTGATCATATTCGAGAGCTCTTTCAATCCAGCAGTCTCAAGGGCTTTACGGACGATGGAGTTCTTTACTACCATATACTTCTTAGCCACTGGCTCTAAAAGGCGTCTTAGTTCATTGGCCTTATCTGCTTTTAGGCCCAGGTAATCGCTTATATAGAAATTGCCCGATCCCTTGAGGCCATCGGATAGTTCAGATACCATCAAGGCCTTCCATTCACCGATCTTTATCTTCTCTTTAACCATTATGAAAATCTCGCTACGTCGATCTTTATTCCAGGCCCCATTGAGCTTGACATTGCAATGCTCCTGACAAACTGCCCCTTTATAGCGGCCGGTTTAGCTGCTACAAGCGCGCGTATTACCTTAGAAGCGTTCTCTACAATAGCCTTATCCTCAAAGGAGATCTTGCCTACGGGTACCTGTACATTTGATTGTTTATCCATCTTAAACTCTATCTTACCCTTCTTTATCTCACTTACTGCGCCAGAGACGTCATCCGTTACTGTGCCCGCTTTTGGGCTGGGCATGAGTCCTCTTGGTCCTAATATCTTTCCTAACATTGCAATCTCTCTCATCATTTCAGGTGTTGCAATCGCCACATCAAAATCTGACCATCCTGAAACGACCTTCTGTATCAGCTCTTTATTGCCTACATGCTCTGCCTGTGCTTCTTTGGCCTTCTTCTCATCTTCGCCCTTGCAGAATACGCAAACAGTCTTCTTCTTCCCGGTCCCGTGCGGCAATTTTACTGTACCCCTGACTGGCTGTGACGCATCTTTTGGGCCCATATTGAGTTTTATTGCCAGTTCCACAGTCTCGTCAAATTTTACCTTCGGCGCCTTCTTTAATATAGATATAGCCTCGTCCAATGTGTAGCGCTTATTTGGATCCACTAACTTTTGATAGTCCTTCTTTCGTTTACTTATTCTCAGTGCCATCTTCTGCCTTCTCTTCTACCTTTGGGGTAAGCTTTTCTACTACTTCTATACCCATGCTCACGGCTGTGCCTGCTACTATCTTCATAGCCTGTTCTATATTATTAGTATTTAGATCCTGTAGCTTAGTCTTTGCGATCTCTCTTACCTGGTCCTTAGTCACCTGGCCTGCGCTCTCTTTGCCGGCCTGTCCACTTGCCTTTGCTATGCCGCATGCTCTTTTTAGTAATACAGAGGAAGGAGGTGTCTTTACAATAAAAGAATAGCTCCTGTCCTCGTAGACCGTTATGACTACCGGTAATATGAGTCCATCCCTGTTCTTCGTCTTATCATTGAACTTTCTGCAAAAGTCCATGATATTCAGCCCATGCTGTCCCAGCGCAGGGCCGACTGGTGGCGCAGGATTTGCCTGGCCTGCCGGACAATATAACTTTATTGAAGCCTTTACCTTCTTTGCCATTTTATCTTACCTAAACTTTCTCTACCTGCCAATATTCAAGCTCAACCGGTGTTGATCTGCCGAATATAGATATAATTACCTTTAATCTGCCCTTCATCGGGTTAACATCCTCGATGTTGCCATTAAAATTTACAAATGGGCCGTCTACTACTCTAACGCTCTCACCCTTCTCAAATATCGTCTTTGGCAGGGGCTTCTCCTGCGCGTCTTCCGTATGCTTTAAGATCGCCTGTATCTCTGACTCCTTAAGCGGTACTGGCCTCGATCTTGCCCCTATGAAGCCGCTGACGCCTGGTGTATTCTTGACAAGGTACCATGTTTCATCGTTTAGGACCATCTCTACCAGTATGTAACCTGGAAAGAACTTCCTCTGTGAAATGGTCTTTTTGCCGCCTCTGACCTCTGATACGCGCTCAGTCGGCACCAATACCTGTGTAATGAACTCTTCTTTTGCCTTCTGCTTAATCCTCTTCTCAAGAGAGGTCCGTACCTTCTCTTCCCATCCAGTCTGCGTATGTATTACATACCAACTCTTTGCCATAGCCTTATCTTATCAAAAGGTTTATGAAGCGTGAAAAGATCAGATCACATATACCTACAAAGACCGAAAGCATTGCTACTGCTACCAAGACCGCTATCGTTGAACTTATCAGCTCATCCCTGGATGACCAGGAGACCTTCTTCAACTCCAGCTTCACTTCATTTACAAAATTAGTGATCTTGTTTGCCATTTAAAATGTCCTATGCTCGTTCAAAGATCCTTCGGCGAAAGTGGCAGGCCTGGAGGGATTCGAACCCCCAACACGCGGATTTGGAGTCCACTGCTCTAGCCGATTAGAGCTACAGGCCTCCATCATTTTATCTCCTTATGTTTGACATGAGATCTGCATACTTTACAGAATTTACTCAGCTCTACCTTATTCTTATTCTTCTTCTTATTCCTGGTAGAGTTATAATTTCTTTCCTTGCACTTTGTACACTCTAAGGTGATTATCTCTCTCATTACTCTATTACTTCCGATATTACGCCAGCACCCACAGTGTGTCCACCTTCACGTA
>CAYLIX010000166.1:0-3142 GCA_964383775.1 uncultured Planctomycetia bacterium | reverse complement strand
ACAAAGAGATGGGTGACACCATAGATAATGCAGATGATGCACTTGCAAAATTAGATAAGAAGGCTGAATCAGAGGCTTTAAGCCTCTACTATGAACCAGGAAATGGTAGCTCACCCATAGCTGATAGTGATAATGCATCAGATACACTAAGGGAAATACTAGAGTCACATAGCCAGGGCAAATTGTGCGACACAAGTAATAGCTTTATAGATCTCGCTTATTATGGCCATCCCGGAGTAGATATAGATGGGGCCTTGTTCAAGCTGAGTTCAGCCATAAATACAATCGGACCTATGCCCATAAAGAGGACTATTGGTACAAACCGTAATCATGCTGTTCACCAGAGTGAAGCCCAGGGGCCGGATGGCGGATTGTCAATATTTGTACTACCACTAAAACACAACCCCACACTTCTGGGAGAACACAATACAGGAAGTGGCCTACTTATCCGCTATACCCTTGGAACGATCCTCGCATTAAAGAAATTGGGCAGGCCAGTAGTATTAATTACACTAGGAAATGAAGGCCCTGACCCAATAGTAGAGCTTAATAACTTGGCAGATGGTATCGCCAATGAGCAGTTAGGGGTTAAAAGGGAGAGCGAATCACCGGATATGGCGCAGATTCCAGTTGCGCATGATGATACAAATAGCTATTTAAGAGATGAGGTCATAGCAAAAGATCTGGCAGTGGAGATAGAATTTGCTGATGATGAAATTAGCTACTCCTCACTTAAGACAGGTAAGGATGTTGATCCAATAGCAGAAAAGCATGTGCAGTCTGCTTATCGAAATATAAAGTACATGTATGACAGGTTTATCGAAGCTCGTGATGAAGGTAGGCTCAATTATAGCATGTTGAGCACTACTAGGTACCAACAACTGACAAAAATAGCAAAAATATATAAAGCTCTCGAATATTCAGATGATGAAATCGCTGATGTATGTTTAAGTCTACTCGAAAAAGCCTTAAGCGCAAAGTTAGATGTAGTCTTAAATAGCGCCTATGTATATCCTGCAGCTCAGACCTTGGGCCATGCAAGGAGGAGCATTACAGATAAGGAGAGAGGCTATGGCATATGGATAGGCCAATGGCTCCTGGAAGAGCTCAATTATGGTGAAATAGGCGATTTCATGATTGGCGAGGCCATGCACTTTGACAAGGCAGATAATGCAAGACATGGCGAGATCAAGACAAAGGCAGACCTCGAAAAATTTGTTGAACATGATGAGAAATTCTTACAATTATTAGAGACAAAAGCAGAAGATGCTATTGCAAACAACGCCGGCCCATGGAACCCGCTCTGGCCAGAAGTAGAAGAAGAGCAAGGGAGAGCAAGTGAAAGAGAACATGTACAACTTGTGGGTAAGAGCACTGCTATGCTAGATCTATTCCGAAAAGTTGAAGTCATAAAGACTGGTGATAAGCTCTCTTCTGTCTTAATCACAGGCAATATTGGATCTGGCAAGAGCATGGTAGCAAAGACATTTGCAAGTAAAGGTGCTGTTCGAATAAATGCAGGGGCTTTAAGCGGGCTCTCAGATGATAGGCAAGATGAGAGGCTCATTACAGCATTCAGGCAATCTCTTGACCCAGGCCTGCTTATAATAGATGATCTTCAGCGAGCCAGTGAATCTCTGCAGTCAAAACTTTTCCAACCTCTTGAGGAAGGGACATATTTTACACCTGATGGCGTAGAGTCTCCTGCACATTTTAGAATAGTCGCAACCGCTTCAAAGACAAATACCATAGATCCCCAACTACTAAGGCGCTTTGATAATACTATTGAAGTCCCCAGGCTCCAACATAGAGGCGAAGATGCGGCCTTGCTTGCCGAGTACTATAACTGGAAACAGAGTAGAGAGCATGGCATTCCATGGGCGCCAATTGACAAGGCTGTGGGCAAATTACTTACAAATGATAGAAACGACTGGCTCGCTGAAGTAAGCGATCTGGAAAACATAATGAAGGAGATCATTGTCTTTAGAAAAACATTTGCTATTAATAGAGATGAAACACTGGAAACTATGCAAGCAAACAAAAGACTTCTTTTAGAAAATTACTGGTCAGAAAACTTAATTACAGCCGCTGATTTCTACGCACTTCATACCCAAAGGCCTAAAACCCCCATGCAGTCATCGTTACATGTACTCTTAACACCGATACGTAATGGTTTCGGCAGAATTGATCTGGACAATCAAGATACAGCTAAGAAATTTTATGATGGCACTCCTTATTTTGATGAACTTGCTGATTTAGTGCCGACCTATACAACACCAGAAGGAGATTTTGATGAATCGCCGGATATGAGGCGGAACAGCCCTGTAGAGCATGAAGCAAATGTATGGAATGGAACAATGG
Source organism: uncultured Planctomycetia bacterium (assembly GCA_964383775.1). Classification (GTDB taxonomy): domain Bacteria; phylum Omnitrophota; class Gorgyraeia; order JABMRJ01; family JABMRJ01; genus CAYLIX01. The sequence goes on along the minus strand of CAYLIX010000166.1, from coordinate 781 downwards.
ATTTTGATGATGCCCTATATGAGCTGGAAGTTGGCCAGCGCTTTGATAACTGTAGAGTAACAGGAGTTCGTAGGGGATCTGCATTTGTAGATATAGGTCTGTCTAAAGATGTGCTTTTGCCAGCAAGCGAAGCACACTGGAAAAAGTTATTTGATCTAAGAGACGAGCTAAAGAGAGGTGAAAGAGTAGATGTTGTTATTGCTCTTATTGAAAAAAGAAAGGGGAGCATTATCGTAAGCTCTAAATTATGTGCTGAACCTCCTCAAGAGATAAAAGAGCTTCTGGATCGAGAAAAAGAGATTACAGCAGAAGTAACAGAAATAAATAATGGGGGCATAGAGGTTGAGTTTAGCGTAGTAGAAGGCAGAGAGAGAGTGCTCTATAAAGGCTTTATTCCTCACAGGCACCGTGACTCTAGCCGTCACTACGAGGAAGGTAATTTAATAAAGGCAAGAATCATTGAAATCCCAAGGACAGGAAATTCTCGTGATATTATTCTAGAAGAGGTCAGATCAGATACTGCTGGCTCAACTAGTATGCCAAGAGCAGGACGGGAGCGTACAAAAGGCTTTATCAATTTATCAGGGTGGGCAAAGATTGTAGGGTTCTGGATGGGATTGCGCACTTTGAATATACTCTGCATTGTACTCTTTGTATGGCTTATAACACAGGAAAACCCCGCGTTAAAAATAATCGGCGCACTAATGGCTGTCGTTGCACTAATATTAAAAATGACTAAAGCCCACGGTGATGTAGAACGCCAGGTATATAAAAGAAGTAA
>CAYLIX010000165.1:0-3155 GCA_964383775.1 uncultured Planctomycetia bacterium | reverse complement strand
AATACCCGATGAAAGAGATAGACCAGAGAGTGAAAGAAGCTGCAGGGCTCTTAAGCATAACAAACCTGCTGGACCGTAAGCCAAAACAGCTCTCAGGCGGACAGAGGCAGCGCGTTGCCGTAGGAAGGGCCATTGTGCGAAAGCCCCATGTCTTCTTATTTGATGAACCATTGAGTAATCTCGATGCTAAACTCAGGATTCAGATGCGCACAGAGATTAATAAGCTCCACATCAGGCTCCAGACCACCATGATCTACGTAACGCACGACCAGATCGAGGCTATGACCCTGGGCAGCCGTATCGCGGTCATGAAGGACGGCCGCATACAACAACTGGCAGATCCGAATACAGTTTATAACCAACCGACCAATAAATTTGTGGCGGGTTTTATAGGCACTCCCCCTATGAATTTTATGGATGGCCGCGTAATAAAGAAGAATGAAAAATTGTATTTTGACGAAGGTAAGTTTCAGGTAAGGATCACAGACGAGATGCGGCCGAAGCTTGAAAATTATGTAGGCAAGGCAGTCAATTTTGGAATACGCTCGGAAGATATCTATGATAAGCTCTTTGTGACGGAGGCTGACCCGGAAAATACGATAACGGCATCTGTAGAGGTGATAGAGCCCATGGGCTCAGAGGTCTATCTCTATCTTACCACAGGAATAAACTCTTTTATAGCCAAGGTAGTGGGGCAAGCACGTCCAGTCGTGAATCAAGACATGGATCTCGTCTTTGATATGTCCAGGGTCCATTTCTTTGATAAGGATACTGAGAAGACTATTGTCTAAGCTGTTATGGAATTTGCAGAATGAATCTTATCAAGGATAAGATATTTCTGGGCGTAGTAACCTTTCTTCTATTTATCTCTCTTTCCATCACTCTGTTACAGATCGATACACACCTTATCCTGTTATATTTACTCCTCCTAAATGGAACGATCATTACAGGTTTCTTTGCATTTGGCTGGGTGGCCGGCGGCATGCTCTGGCTTATGGCATCTATTCTGTCACTCTATCGCTATGCTGGTACTGGTAGCTCGTTACCGTATATTTGTATAGCTATCTTTTCTATGACCTATTTTATAGCTTATAGATATTTCAGATCCCTTGCCATGTTTCAGACGGAGTTTCTCTTAAAGAAGCAGAGAATAGATGAAGATATAAATGCCTTAAGAGAGCGGATAGATAAAGACCATGCGCATAAAGAGGCGGCACTTATCAAGGCAAAGAGATTCGAGGCGCTCAAGAGTGTTACTGAATATCTGAGCGATATCATATCTCGCCAGGAGATAACAAAATTTTTCGTCAAAGAATCAATGGATATAATCGGAAAGTCGCACAGATCCTTAGTATATCTCATAGATCCTGATTCACATGCGCTCGTATTGATACAATCGAAGAAGGCCAAACACCTACCCAGGATAAAGGATAAAGAAGGCGACCTCTTTGACAAGTGGGTCGTGCGGCAGAACCAACCCCTGATAGTGTTGGATGCATCGAAGGATTTCAGATTTGCAAAGGACGGCAAATCTCTGATAAATCTTCCATTTAAATCTCTCATATCAATACCCATGATCAGCCATAATAAGGTGATAGGTATCCTCAGACTCGATTCACTCGATGCCAATGCATATACTCCGGATGATTTAAGATTACTCGATATTATAGGCGACCTTGGTGCAGTGGCTCTCTATAATAATATGCTCTATTTACAGACGACAGAACTGGCTATACGGGATGGACTGACCGGGCTATTTCTCCATAGATATTTTATGGAACGCCTGGAGTCTGAGATACAAAGAGCGCTCGCTATAGGCCACCCGCTCGGGCTCCTCATGATAGATATAGATAACTTCAAAGAGTACAATGACAAATATGGCCACATTGCCGGAGATATACTGCTCAAGAGCTTGAGCAAGATCTTTAGCTCTATTGTAGGTAAGGGCGATATAGTAGGCCGTTATGGCGGTGAAGAATTTGCTGTTATACTCTTTGACCAGACAAGAGAAGATGTCTTAAAGCTGGCAGAGGCCATAAGAAAGGGCGTAGAACGTGAAGAGTTCTATCTGAGAAGAGTAAAGACGAGTGCGACCGTATCTATAGGAACGGCTTTCTTTGGTGATAAGATGAGAACAAGACAAGAGCTTGTAAAGCGTGCCGACGACAATCTATATCGCGCAAAACGAGAAGGTAAGAATAGAGTATGTACAGATTAATCCTGGCTACGATATTGACGGTACTCCTTGTAATTAAGATGAGGAGATCTGTCAGTATGTTGATAGAAGGCTTTAAGAAGAATTGTACAAATCTAGAGGGCCAGCATAAAAAGCTTGTGGCCCAAGAGGCCGCACTCTATGATGCTCAGCTTAAACTCGATACGCGCCTTACGGATATCTCCAGGCTTTACGAGATCACAAAGGAGATGTCGACTAGTCTGCGCTTTACCGATATCTTTAATGTTCTGGCTGAGTATCTCCATAAAAGATTTTTGTTCAAGAAGTTGAATCTTATACTTATAAAGGATATGCGCAGCGATTCCAAAAATAATGCAGTCTTTGAATGTGCAGGGATCGAAGACGGCAGATTAAAGGCCAAAGGCATATTCCCAAAACCGAAGATATCTACACGTGTATTTAACGAACACGACAAGAAGATATTCAATTTTCTTCAGATGAAGAGGGTTCCTCTGCAGATAGTAAGGTCACGGCGTGGAGACCATCCTTTTACCGGGTATCTTCCGCAGAATGCAGATACATATATGGCACTGCCCATCATCATAGACGGCCGCCTCATCGCAGTGCTATCAATAGAGAATCTGCGCACGAGCGACTTTGAGAAATTTTCAATAGTGGGCGCGCAATTTTCCCTGGAGGCGAGGAGGGTCATCCTCTACGAGAGAGTCGAGGAGATGGCGATAACGGACGGCCTGACAAAGGCCTTTACAAAGAGACATATAATGGAGAGATTGAGCGAGGAGTTTGAGAGATCTAGCAGACATAAATTTAACCTCTCCTTTATGATGGTAGATATAGATCATTTTAAGAACTTTAATGACACATACGGCCATCTGGTGGGAGATGCCTTGCTAAGGGATATAGTCAGGATAGTGAAGGCAAATACAAGAGAGCTCGATCTCGTAGGCAGGTTTGGCGG
>CAYLIX010000164.1:0-3181 GCA_964383775.1 uncultured Planctomycetia bacterium | reverse complement strand
TTAAGGCCTATAAAGATACAAGATTTTTTGATGTAGCAAAGATATGTTTTACTTTTACAATAGTGCTTCTTACATGGGTCTTCTTCAGGGCAAAAAATGTTGGTGAGGCATTCTATATCCTTCGCAGTATCTTCAGCCCCGAAATACGCCTCTTTGCTCAAGGCAGGGCGCTTCTTAGTATTGTACATGGGATATTTTGGATACTCTTCCTACTCTTTATGGAGTACAGAAAAAGAGATGATAAGACATCCGATGTATTACGTATGGATTCAATCCATCTGCAATGGACAGCATATTATGCAGTCATATTTGCTATAGTGTTATTTGCAGTATCAGGAGGGGAGCAGTTTATATATTTCCAATTTTAACTATGAAGAGATTTATATTTAAGATCATATTATTTATCGTTATATTATTCATCATAGATTACATCTTATATCTAGGCATAGATGCTCTCTATAAGATGTCAGATCAGTACTCCTTTGATAGCCTTCAAGAGAAGAGACCAGATATCGTCTACTTTGGTGCGTCTAGGTGCCTACATGGTGTTATACCGAGCGTTGTAGAAGAAGAGTGCGGCCTGGCTGGATATAATATAGCAAGCGACGGTTCCGGCATAGTATTCTCTAAAGGCATAGAATCTGTAATACTGTCAGAATATACTCCGAAGATATTTGCAATACATATAATGAGCCTTGAAGAAGAGAAGAAGTCTCTCAATAATCTTGGACCACACCTAGATAATCCTAAGGTTCGTAGGTTATTTTTGGACTATTATTCATTAAGGACAAGGGCAAGATTTGGTGTATTTAAGACCTCTAGATATAATTCACTTATATTGTATATGCTTAAGAGATTATTCGTAAAGAGAGGTTTGCAGGATGGATATAAACCTCTATATGGAACGTCTCTATTAAATAGGACTGCCAGGGTTAATGCCGATAAAAGGAAGGCAGTATTTAGTAAGATGATATACTCTAAATCCGGAGAACGATTATTGAGGGCTTTTATAGAAGAGGCTGAAGATGCAGGTGTAAAGGTAATAGCCTTTGAGACCCCTGCTCCTATGGGAAAGACAAAAGATCCCTATAAAGCTTTCAAGGATATCCTGGCGGATTATGATGTGCCTGTGTTCGATTTTTCTACAAAATATGGTGAAGAATCAGTATTTACGTATGATCACTTTTACGATCTTTCTCATCTGAATCATAAAGGTGCAGAACTATTTTCTGAACTTTTTGGGAGAAGGCTTGCAGAATATAAAGAGTCCTTATAGTATAGCCATCATAGGCGCAGGTGCAGCAGGGATAATGGCAGCGATAGAGACAAGCAGCACTGCCGAGAAAGTTCTTCTGATTGAAAGGAATAGCTCAATAGGAAAGAAGATACTCCTTACTGGCAAGGGAAGGTGCAATATTACAAATAATGCTGATATCGATACATTCATAGAGAAGTTTGGTAAGTCCGGAAAGTTTTTAAGGACAGCCTTTACAGCCTTCTCTAATCATGACCTCATCGAGTTCTTTAAGGCCAAAGGCTTATCAGTAAAGGTGGAGAGGCAAGGGCGCGTCTTTCCTGCTACTGACACGGCTGCATCTGTAGTCGATCTATTAAGAAGATGCCTATCTGAAAAGAAGATAACTATTTTATATAACATGCGTCTTAGGAAGATAAAGAAAGAGAGAGACCTTTTTTGCTTAACTGCAGATAATAGCATTGCGATATATGCGAAGAAGGTGATCATAGCTACAGGCGGGGCCTCTTACAAGGCGACTGGCTCATCGGGTGACGGTATTCAACTCGCAAAAGGGCTCAGGCATACAATAGTGCCCTTAAAGCCGGCATTAGTGCCATTGAAGACAAGAGAGGCATGGGTAAAGAAGCTTCAGGGCCTTCCACTAAAGAATGTACGTCTTACGTTCTCTGCAAAAAAGAAGATAATATCAGATATCGGAGAGATGATATTTACTCACTTTGGGATCTCTGGTCCGCTCGTTCTGGACTTAAGCGGCGAGGTAGTATCAATGCTTAATAAAGAGATGCCACTCTCCATAGATCTTAAGGTAGGTCTTGACGAAGACAAATTGACAAAGAGATTACTAAAGGAGTTTGGTGATAAGAGCAACATGCAGTTAAAGAATATTATGAAAGATCTCCTGCCACAGAGGCTCATACCCGTATTCCTGGATATAGCAAAGATCAATCCTGAAAAGAAGGCCAACCAGATAAGTAAGAAAGAACGTGACATAATAATTAAATTATTAAAGGCCCTACCTTTGACTATCAAGGGCCCATTGCCAATAGAAGAGGCCATGGTCACAAATGGCGGCGTCTCAACAAAGGAAATAAATCCCAGGACCATGGAGTCAAAAGTGGTATCTGGACTCTATTTTGCAGGTGAGATCATAGATGGATGTGCTCCAAGCGGTGGGTATAATTTGCAGCAGGCATTCTCAACTGGTTATCTTGCAGGAGAGAGTGCAGCTCATGCGTAAGATAATCCTGGCCTCAGGATCAAAGGCAAGAAGAGCACTTCTACGCAAAACAGGCCTTAGGTTTCACACTATTGTGCCGGAAGTAAAGGAGTCGAGACGCCTCAAAGGAGGATGCAGTAGGTTAGTTATTGCAAATGCATTAAGAAAGGCCAAGACTGTTTCTAAAGGACTTAAATCCGGTATAGTGATAGGCGCGGATACTGTGGTCCTGGCCAATAAGAGAGTAATAGGAAAACCAAAGAATAAGAGAGATGCCTTTAAGATATTAAGATTGCTCTCCGGCAAACAGTACTCTTTTTATACAGGAATTGTAGTGATAGATATAGATAGAAATAAGACGTTCACTGCATATGAAGTGACCAGGGTTTATATGAAGCGACTAAGCAATGACCAAATACAAAGATATTTAAGGAGCACTTCGAACTTATACAGGGCAGGAGCATTTGATGTGCAGGGCAGAGGATTGGGGCTTGTGAGACGCATAGAGGGTTGTTATAATAATGTAGCAGGCTTGCCACTCGTTAAACTCGCAAAACTGCTCAAAAAGGTAAGGATAAGCATCTAATGAAAGAGAATATTTGTGATGAGAGAGGGTTGGGTGCTTTTGAGAAGAACCTGACACTATGGGTTATAGGATGCATAGGCTTGGGTATTGCACTCGGTAAGCTATTTCCGCAAGCAGCAAT
>CAYLIX010000163.1:0-3189 GCA_964383775.1 uncultured Planctomycetia bacterium | reverse complement strand
AGGATATTGTGCTGCCCTATGATAAAGGTTATTTTGACTGTATCATATATGCTGATGTTCTCGAACATTTGATAGACCCATGGTCAGTACTTGCCAGATATAAAGATCTTTTGAATGATGAAGGGGTAGTAATTGCATCTATTCCAAATATCAGACACTACAGGGTGATAAAGAAGCTCCTAAAGGGCAGATGGGACTATCAAGAGATGGGTGTCATGGACTCTACGCATCTGCGCTTCTTTACTTTGAAGAACATTGAAGAGATGTTTCAGAATGCCGGATATTCAATAGAAGAGATTGTCTATAAGATATCCGCCTCAAAGATCAAGAAGCTTATAAATAGATTATTGCGCGGCGCGCTTAATAGAGAGCTATCCGAGCAATTTATAGTAAAGGCAGCAAAAGAAGGAAATAAGTAGGATGAAGATATTAGGAATTGCAAGCCCCTTTGTACATGACCCGTCTGCTGCATTACTCATAGACGGAAAGCTCGTGGCTGCAGCAGATGAAGAGCGCTTTATAAGAGAGAAGCATGCAAGGGGAAGGCTTCCGATAAACGCGATAAATTTCTGCATGGAACGCGCGGGTATAGACCCTCAAGATATAGACTATGTGGCATATCCATGGTCAGATTGGGAGTATCTTAAGAAACTCCCGCAGTATCTTATGCGCACGTGGCGCACAAGACCCTCAAGGGCATTTAAATCTCTCTACCAGACGCCCCGTATCTTTAATGATAAGAAGAAGAAGCTATACGACACATTAAAGTCCTGTGGCATAAGTGCACGTAAGACAAGGATAAGGTATGTTGGCCATCACCTGGCGCATGCAGCGAGTTCTTACTACCTCTCTGGTTTTGATGAGGCATCGATCATATCCATGGATGGGACAGGCGAATTTACCACTACGCTTTTAGGTGAGGCAAAGAGTAAGCGAATACGCGTAATAAAGGAGTTTATACGACCGGACTCTATAGGCAGGTTCTACTCTACTGTCACAGCTTATCTGGGATTCAATGTACACGACGGTGAGTATAAGGTTATGGGCATGGCCCCTTATGGAAAGCCTGAAAAGATAAAGATGGACCATATATTGTCCTATAATAACGCGGGCTATCATGCAAGTGATGACTATGTCTGGGTGACGCGCTCAAAGAGATTTGATAAGGCCAAGGTCTTTTCAAAGAGAATGGTGGAGGATTGGGGTAAGCCCAGGATAGGTGATAGCCTTCAAGAGCCATATATAGATATTGCAGCCGCTACCCAGAAACTCTTTGAGGATGTCACGATCAGCCTTATGGAGACCTATTTAAAAGATGGGCTTAAGCGCCATAAGACACTCTGCTTTGCCGGTGGGTGCGCATTGAATGTCAGCCTCAACAGAAGATTGCTGGAACATCCATTAGTAGAGAGATTATTTGTACAACCTTCTGCGCATGATTCAGGTACTGCGCTTGGGGCGGCCTCTGTAGCTGCTGTTAGTCTTGGCGAAAAGATAGCACCTATGGAACATGCCTACTATGGACCGAGTTTTAGTGATGATGAGATAAAGAAGACCCTGGATAGGCACAAGATTGCGTATAGATACTGTGAAGATATAACTGATGTCACAGCAAGATTGCTCTCTGATGGGAATATCGTGGCATGGTTTCAAGGGGCCATGGAATGGGGCCCTCGCGCGCTTGGAAATCGTTCCATAATCGCCCATCCTGCTGTACCAGGCATCTCAGATGATATAAATGAAAGGATAAAGTTCAGGGAGAAGTGGCGCCCATTCTGCCCGTCTGTATTGAGCGAATATCAAGAAGAGATAACAGGGTCGAATCATCCCTCGCCTTATATGACCTTTAGCTTTACCATAACGCCTGCATGGCGGGAGAAGATAAGAGAGGCCGTACATGTGGATAATACTGCCCGGCCGCAGATAGTGGATCACAAGACGAATCCGCTCTATTACAATCTACTGCAGAAATTCCATAAATTGACAGGATTGCCCGTGCTTATAAATACGTCCTTAAACAGAAGAGGCGAGCCTATGGTATGTTCACCGCAGGATGCTATAAACATGTTCTATGGCTCAGGGCTGGAATATCTGGTAATGGGCAATTATGTGATTAAAAAATGATGAGGAGGTACTATGCGATTGTCCGTAGTGATGCCTGTATATAATGAGAAGGATACCATATCCCAGATAATCGATAGGGTTCTTAAGGAGACTATTGTATACGAGCTCATAATCGTAGATGACTGCTCAAGTGACGGCACAAGGGAGCACTTAAAGAAGAGCAAGCTTGATCCAAAGGTAAAGATCTTCTTTCATGATAAGAATATGGGTAAAGGGGCCGCGCTACGAACCGGTTTTGCAAAGGTGACAGGGGATGTATTGATAGTACAGGATGCAGATCTTGAGTATGACCCTGTGGAGTATAATAATCTTATCGCACCCATAGAACGCGGTGACGCAGATGTGGTCTATGGAACGAGATTATCGGGTGGACGGCCACAACGCGTGCATATGTTCTGGCATAAGATGGGTAATACCCTGATAACCTTTGTAGCAGATGTCCTCTATAATACGACCCTCACTGATCTAGAGACCGGGTATAAGATGATAAAGACCGAGATCATGAAGGATATCACGATAAAGAGTAATGGCTTTGGCTTTGAACCTGAAGTGACTGCAAAGATACTGAAGAAGAAGGCGCGTCTTTATGAGATACCTATCTCTTACTACGGCCGTACATATGATGAAGGCAAGAAGATATTCTGGTACCATGGTTTGGAAGCGCTCTGGGCGCTCGTTAAATACAAATTTTTTGATTAATATCCTATGAAGATCTGGAAGATCGTATTTACAATATGGGTGGTCGTGTGGGTTCTATTTCTGGCCAGAGGCCTCTATAAAAAAGGCCTTGCCAAGTATCTCTTGCTCATATCCCAGGATAATAATGGCCGTATGGCTTCTGTCATTGGTAAAGATCTCTATGATTTTATACAATCATGTAAGAAGAAGATGCCTGAATCTGCTACTTATAGGCTGACGGGTGAGTATAAGCCCATAGACAGGATAAGGCTCATATATCATCTATATCCACGTATGGAGTCACCTGGCGCAGCATATATACTGCGCCATAATAATATAAATTTTATATTAATAAATCAACACTTATACCTAGGCCAGAATCCGAAC
>CAYLIX010000162.1:0-3214 GCA_964383775.1 uncultured Planctomycetia bacterium | reverse complement strand
CCTTTCCCCCCTCATCACAATCTTCAATTATGCGCGCGCTAGTCAGGTGCTGCATCTTTCTTTCTTCTACGATATTTCGCACCATCTCTTGGGCCTCGCCATGCGTAGGTGTAGCACCCAGTCCTGCCAACCCTTCATTTAATTTATCGAATAACTCTGAATAGATAGTATCAAGTACTGGGTAAATAAGCGCTTCATCTTCTCTGCCCTCTTTCCTTATTAGCCCAGCTGCATGCAATACATTAGTATCACGCTCGGCTGTAGATTCAGCCACAGGATCACCATTTGGCTTTATTACCTTTCTACGTATCTCACCCAGCGTAGTTGCCCCATCCGCAAACTCATCATATATCACCCTAAAGAAACTCGCTGGTGAGCCTGCAGCGGCAGATCTTGGTTCATCTTGAGTATCGTCTATGATGCTCTCTAATACGTAATAATAGGTATGGTATTTCTCTGTTGTTCCTGGCCAGACAGGGATACCCTTTTCTTCCCGGACTCTTAAGCCATATTGCTCAAGATTATCCGGCATCTTCTCTTTACTCGTCACAAATATCTGCAAGATACCATTGGGGCTTAAGCAACTCGCTGCACCTTTAAGAATCTTCTTAATAACAATAAGATTAGTATCAGCATATCCTCTTTCACGCAAAGTAGGTGTAGCGCCGCCAACCTGCGGAGGAAATGCGTATATGAGATCAAAATCGTCTTCCTTTACATTACTATATACATCACTCTCAAATGCTCTTATCTTATCCTCAACACCAGCAAGAGCTGCATTATAGCGCGTGTTCGCTACAGCAATTGGATTAATATCTACTGCAACTACATCTACCCCATGGAGAGCTAGCTTTATTGCTGTGTATCCTGTGCCGCACCCCATATCTAAAGCCTTGGAGATTCCTTCTGTAATTATATTAGCAAAGACTGAGTCTGCTGGTCCCCATACACCAGGGAATCTTACAATAGGTGATGATACTACATCTTTTGATAAGCTCTCTTTTAACATTACTACATTATCTGTAATATCAAATCTCCTGCCTATATCTTCCGGCACATCTTCTAAAGAGAGCCAAACAAGTTCATCCTCATAGATCATACCTACTGCTTCACCATCTCTACACAACACCTTATATGTATCACCTATCTTAATGTCATCATACTCATGGTCTACTGTAAAATCTTCATGCAATACTATCTCTTGTTTTATAGCTGACTGAAATATACTTCTTATCATCTCCTGAACACCGCGCTCTTGAATAACATACTCTAATATCTCTTCATCTTGACCTGTAATCCTGGACCTTATCTCATCCTCATTTATACCCAACACCTCAAGCAAATAGTACGCCGGCGCAGGGACAGCCCCAGGATCAGAATCAGGGACACCCCGCTGATTGGAAGTTGCCCCGTCCCTTATTCCTCCTGGTGAACCTGCAGGGACATCTCTGGCCTGCCCCGTACCCGAACGAAGTAAGTGGTGCGGGGGTTCGGGTTTTTTGACAAATACGCCTGTCCAGGGGGTCTTGTAATCGTTAGCAGAGAGATCCAGATCTTCAGGGGTAAGGAGAGACAATCCTTCGTGTGAGAAGATATTATGCTCTTCATGTACTTCAGTTACTGTGCCTGCAATACTCCTATCTGATTGCTCGTCAAGTTCTCTGCGCTCTGCAACATTCTCCACTAGCATAAATGCTCCTGGCTTTAAAGCATCTAACAAAGAATCAACAACTGCACTATGCCTTTCTGTTTGCCAACGTAGCCTATTACCGGAGACACGCCAATGCAGATAATAGAGTGTGATAAGTGACATATAGTCTATATCATAGTCTTTAAGTCTTTCTATTTGGGTGGGATCCATTAGATCTATCCATTCAAAACTGAATAGGGGAAAATTACCACGCGCAACTGCCCTTATTGCCTCTTCTGCCTTCTTCAATTGTTCTAATCTTATATCAGCCGCTGTTACTCTGACCTCAAGCTTATCTTCAAGCTCTGGGAAATCATCTAATGCCATAGAGAGCCTGAACATCGTATCTATAATCTCATAGCCTGCGGCAACACCTCCAAAGAAGAAGTGTAATCTATATCTCCCATCATCTTCGGGCAGAAGACTCTCCAGCTTCTTTTTAATTGCTGCACCAATATAATCGTCTTGATCCTCACGATATAAAGAATCATAAATATCGCTTGTGGCATTGGATGTAATTGCTTTCTCACTCAATTTTCTTGCCAGGCTCTTTATCTCCCTATTTGCCCCGGTGGTATCACTGCCAATAAGATCTCTGTATTCTGCCAGCTTATCTTCTGAAAACCACTTAAGAAACGGGATCAGGTATCTTGCAGCATACGGAACAGCAACAGCCATGGATACCCCCTGCTTCTTTTTAAGAATATGTAGAATATCCATTGCACATATGATATCATGCGCCTTTTTGGCTATCCCGCTGATACGGACATTATCATGATCTTGTAACTCCTCAAGCCTTTCAACAAATCTTACTCTTTGATCTTTACCAAGAGCTCGCATAATTTCCCACAAATCATTGGCCAGCCTCTCATCATCTTGCTCTCCCTGCAGGCTTCTCGTTATGTGATGTACAAGCTGCTCAACCTCACCAGCTTTTGCCCATTTTCTAATCGTCCTACCTTCTACCATCCCACCTTCAGCATTTGCCGGAGCAGGGACACCCCTAAGATTAGAATCAGGGACACCTCTGGGTTCACGTTGAGAACCGTCCCTTATTCTTTCTGACATATCTTCCATGGAAGGCTGATCATTAGAGATAGCAGTAGCCCAATCAGCTAATGAATGTTCAGTTACTAAAGAATTTGTATTTGCTACAGAAAGAAAATCTATTGCCTGTTGGTAATGCCATTCAGCCTGAAAAGCTGCTTTTGCAAAATCGTGCAGTGCTCTTGAGTGCGCACTGGATATATCTGGAAGTTGAGCCCTTAGATTGGATTCAAAAGCATTGGAGCAAAGTTTCAATAGCTTGTCTCCCTTAATCTTGGATGCCGTAATATCATCTAAAGAGATGCCAGAGCGTAATACTATGTCAAGAAGGTCATCATTAAAATCACGGCCTACTAAAGATTTCACCCTCTTCTCTAATTCTGTATCCCCTTCACTGGCAAGAGAAGTTTGGGTAGTTGAAGCTGTACGATTAGACTCTTGTTTAGTTTCTCTTTTAATGCCTGCGCCGGCTATCTG
>CAYLIX010000161.1:0-3303 GCA_964383775.1 uncultured Planctomycetia bacterium | reverse complement strand
TTGGATGCTGGCGGTTTCGCATTTTATCCCTATCAATTCATTGATGGCAGAGAGATATCTCTACTTTTCAGATATAGGAATATTTGTCTTCATTGCATTGTTAATAGCAAGAATCAGAGTGGTTAAACAGAAACATTTTATAATAGGGGCAATGTTCTTACTCATGTTTTTATCTATTATTACCAACAAACAGAATTTGATATGGAAAGACTCTATGTCGTTGTGGAGCCATGCGCTCAAGATAGCGCCTAATAGCCCTGACGCACATCATCATCTGGCAGGCGCTTATCTGGAGCAGTATAAAACTGACGAGGCGATCATAGAATATAATAAGACCATAGAGATAGATCCTGATTATACAAAGGCATACATAAACCTTTCACATATCTATGCCAACAAGGAGGACTATAAGAGGGCGCTTAAATTATTGAAGAAGGCGCGCTCACTCGGTGCCAGCTCAGCGGAACTCTATTTTAATATGGGCGTATGTTATTATCAGCAGAATAATCATGCTGAATCAGAGAAATTTATGAAAAGGGCGCTGGGTGTATACCCGTATTTTCCGGATGCATACCTCTATCTGGGGAATATAAGTTACTATAGAGGAGATGTTACAGGGGCCGCAAGATATTACGAGGAAGCGCTCGATATTCAACCGGATTTTTTGCCGGCAGTGAATAATCTGAAGATGATAAGAGAGTCAGAATAACTCTGGATGTCAGTACAAGATAAGAGGAGATAAATCAAATGTTGAAGAAAATAATTGAGAAGTGTATGACCCTTAATATATACGAAAAGCGCACCATAAGCGATGAATATTGCGAGCTGGTATACCGCAATGAGGATATTGAAAAACTTACAGATATCTTTACAGATATACTGGGTCCGGTAGCAAAGCCGCCAAGATGTAAACCTACAAAAGAAGACACTATTCTTACAAAAGAGTATGGCGGTATCTATGATAACCAGACATTATTCAAAGGGGAGTCCCAAGAGGCTGTCATAGTAGCGATGTTATGGCCCTGGAGTGATGGGGCGCATACTACTTTAAAATTGGCCCTTGCTAAGAAATAGGATCATAGCCAGCAGGTCATCTCCAGTTGATTATACCGAATCCTGCGCCGCTTCTCATTATCACATCAGATAGATCCAGTGCGTTCTCTCCGAACTCTTCCTCGATCTCATGCCAGAGCTTCCTCATTTCATCGCACTGTCTTATATCATCCAGGATAACGTAACGCGGATTTAACCGGGCTGCGTATATAGCTATATTCTTCTTTGTGTGCTCGTATTCATGCAGAGAGTCTATAAAGAGTAGGTCTATCTCATTGTCAAAGCAGCTTAAAACCCTTTTAGTAATCGCGCTATCCAGGGCATCACCTTTAATCCTGGTGATATGCCTGTATTTTTTAAAGCCTTTATCGTTCTTATTCATTATGTCGATCGTTACGAGTTTATTTGAGGCTGTAGCATTCTGACAAAGTCCTTTACTCATAGACATGATAGACCCACCGCAGTTTGTGCCTATCTCAAGGATATGTTTTAATCCTTGAGATCTCACAAGGCCCGCAAGAAAAAAATAGTAACTGGTCGGTCGGTTAATCAGATTACAGCATCCGGTAGTTTCACCATAATGGCAATCTGAGAGGTCTATCTTGTCCCCGGTGCTTATAGCCTCTCTACATATTTTTTCTAATCCGACAAGAGCCATACCAGTATTATATAGATAAACCGAGCTATAATCAAATATTAGTAAAAAACCCTTGAAATCATAAGGCGATAGAGCAATAATAGTCTTCTGATGTAATGAAGTGTTCAGATCAGAAGGAGGTAGCATTAAGATGAAGAATATATTGATGTTATTATTATGTTTTCTATTCATCGCCACAAACGCATACGGGGAGAGTGAAACTATGAAGGATGTTACTGTTATATTTGAAACGACACAGGGCACTATCGAACTAAAACTATTTCCAGAGATTGCGCCTAAGGCGTGTGAAAATTTTACGGGACTCGTTAAGAAGGGGTATTATGACGGCATAATATTCCACCGGGTAATAAAATCCTTTATGGTCCAATGCGGCGACCCCACAGGCACAGGCCGCGGCGGCGAATCTATCTGGGGAAGCCCTTTTGCAGATGAATTCAACGCGAGCGTTAAATTCGATAAGGCCGGGATACTCGCAATGGCAAATTCCGGCCCCAATACAAACGGTAGTCAGTTCTTTATTACGACTGTACCTACTCCATGGCTTAATAATAGGCACACCATCTTTGGAGAGGTAGTGGCAGGCTATGAAAATGTCCAGAAGATAGAGTTGCAGCCTATAGGCGCGCAGGATAAGCCAGTATCAGAGCAGAAGATCATAAAGGCCTCTATAAAATAAGCCGCTCTATTATTAAATAAAATAGGGTTGGACAAAATGGCTGGGATACTGTAGAATATACCCCAATTATATAGGAGCAGTCAGGGTATTTACAGGAAAGAAGTATGATTGTCTTTAAGATAGTATACACAAAAATCGGGTAATCTGACCAGGGCGGAAACGCCTATTTTTTTTGTGTATATATAACTACAAGGAGGAACAATGCCAAGAAGAGCAGATATCAAAAAAGTCTTAATTATAGGTTCAGGCCCGATAATAATAGGCCAGGCATGCGAGTTTGACTATTCAGGGACTCAAGCCTGCAAGGCCTTACGCGAAGAAGGCTATGAGGTTGTGCTTGTAAACTCCAATCCTGCCACTATCATGACCGATCCTGGTATGGCAGATAAGACCTATATAGAGCCTCTTACAATAGAGAGCATTGAGAGGATCATAGAGATAGAAAAACCCGATGCATTACTACCTAACCTAGGCGGGCAGACCGGCCTTAATCTTGCATCCAGCCTTCATAAAGAAGGTATATTAAAGAAGCATAATGTAGAAATCATAGGGGTCAAAGAGGATGCCATAAAGCGCGGAGAAGACCGCCTCGCCTTTAAAGAGACGATGAAGAAGCTTGGGCTAGAAGTACCTCGTTCCCAGATATGCCACAGCGTAGAAGAGGCTGAAAAGATAGCAGAAGATCTTAATTATCCCGTAGTATTAAGGCCCGCCTATACAATGGGCGGAACTGGCGGAGGAATAGCCTATAATGTAGAAGAGCTAAGGACCATAACGGCTCGTGGATTAAACGTTAGTATTGTTCATCAGGTGCTGGTAGAAGAGTCAGTAATGGGCTGGGAAGAGCTGGAGCTTGAAGTAGTAAGAGACCACAAGAATCAGAAGATCACCGTATGCTTTATAGAGAATATTGATG
>CAYLIX010000160.1:0-3333 GCA_964383775.1 uncultured Planctomycetia bacterium | reverse complement strand
CATAACCTTCCAGTCACCAGTTGACTTTTCAAATAAGGCAATATCCGGCAAGCCATCACCATTTACATCAACTGCTTGAGGATTATAGCCTTCTAGGCCTCCCTCAAACATAGTAACAGGCTCATGAAAGCCTTCCAGGTTCTTCTTAGCAAGCCTTATAGTAAAGAATCTATCATTACCATAGCCATTGGAATAACCTATATCTGTAAGGCCATCACCGTTAAAGTCTGCGGTTAAGGGACGGCCGTATAGCTTATAGCCAAAATCGTCTATATCCAGTGAGGGATTGTAATTAAAATTAGCACCGTCATTAAGCGCAAACTTCCATTTACCATCGTTTGAATCGTATATACCTATATCTGTGAGTGCGTCATTATTAAAGTTACCCATTATAGGATAGGTATAGTTAAGTGAGTAGCTTGAACCTTCGAATATACCAGAGTCCTGGGTAATATCGCCATAGCCAGTCTCAGTAGCACGCGCAATGGTCCATGTATTATCCGCTTTATTCCAGCAACCTACATCCTGTATACCATTTGCATCAAAATCTCCTGATACAGGAAAGATGTTATATTGGTTTGCATTCGGGTCGAGCACTTCTAAAGACTTGGTATCTTCATAAGAGACACCTTGTGCAGGTATAGTAATCTTTGCCTTGATCTTGTATATACCGGCATTTGCTATAGAACAAGGAGCACTGAATGAGCCATTACCATAGATAGAGCTTGGGATATTTATAGGGTCATCTATGGGAGTGCCATTGACCGAGACCTCTACAGTAAAGTAATTGGGATCTGCCGGCACATCTGAGTGCATAATAAGCTTAGAATAGTTGTCGTATGTTTCATAGGGCAGGCTCTCGCACTGGAAATTACCAGGATAGCGGGCTATACCTTTTGAAATACGCAGTTCATCTATATTGCCTGAGAAGTAATTACTCCAGCCATTTCCCCCAAGCGTGGGATATGCACCAATCTTAAGTTCCCCGTTTATATTGGGCATTGAGTCTGTATCTGTGTAAGTTTCGCCTATCTTTTGGCCATTAATAAAGCAGGTAAAGTCATTACCATCTCTCTGGAAGGCTATGTGATACCATGTATTAGCCGCAGGCTCAAAAGGAAAGCCCATCAGCCCTACATTACCGCTTGGAGTGTAACTAAAGAATTGTATTTGATTTACTTCCTTATATAGTCTCCAACCATAGTTTGAAGAGTCTTTCTGGGCTATAAAGCCGCAATCGCCTGTATCATTAAACCGTGCCCAGAAGTCTATTGTGAAGTCTAGCGTTGAAAAATACCAGTCATCTGAGTCAGGAAAGGTAACATAATCCTCGTCTCCATCCATGGCCAATGAAGATGTACCGATCTTTCTCTGTGACGCATCTAAGTGTGTATTGCCGAAGTAGGTAGGTTCATACTCTGTAGGGAGCGAGTCTGACTGAGCTGATGAGTCATCTAGGTGTAGAAGGAGCGCTGTATTGGCATCAGACGCATAGCTCTCCTGCGCTAAGTCAAAGTTCTGGCCCCACCTTGCAATACCTTTTGAAATACGTAATTCATCTATATTACCTGCCAGATAAGCACTCCAGCCGCCTCCACCCAGTGTAGGATATACACCGATCTTTAACTCGCCATTTATATCAGGCATGGGATTAGAACTTGTCTTTGTATCACCTACTTGAACACCATCTATGTAGCACCTAAATTGATCTCCTGATCTTTCAAAGGCAACATGATACCAGGTGTTAGTAGCGCGCACCCATGGAAAGGTCCATACGCCTAATCTATAGGAAGGTGTATACGTAAAGAACTGTATGTAATCCCCTTCAATATGAAATCTCCAGCCATAGTTTGAGGAATCTTTCTGGCCAATGAAACCACAGTTATCAATCTGATCATATCTTATCCAGAAATCTATTGTGAAATCATCATTTCCAAAATTGTAAGCATCTGAGTCAGGCAAAGATATATAGTCATCTGAACCATCCAGCTTAAGTGAAGTCTGTCCGAATTTTGTGTTATAAGGATCCAGGAACGCATCACTGTGATATGTGATTTCAGAGGCATCGGGAATTACGTCACCAATCTCCTGTGCTTCTTCTTCCTCTTCTGACTCTTCCAAAGGAGGGCAATCAAAGTGCATAAGGAGTGTAGTAGCTGCGTTAGTCTCTATCTTTAATTCATCTATACTGCCAGCTAGATAAGCGCTCCAGCCACCTCCGCCTAATGTAGGATATACGCCTATCCTTAGCTCCCCATTTATATTAGGCATAGGATTGGAGCTTATTTTTGTATCACCCGCCTGAACACCATCTATGTAGCAAGTAAACTCATCACCTGTCCTTTTAAAAACCACATTGTACCAAGTGTCAGTAGCTCGTACCCATGGAAAGGTCCACACGCCTATCCTATACGAAGGTGTATATGTGAAGAACTGCATATAGTCTCCCTCTATATGGAATCTCCAGCCATAGTTTGATGAGTCTTTCTGGCCAATGAAGCCGCAGTTATCTATTTGGTCGAATCTTATCCAAAAATCTATTGTGAAATCATTGTCCCCAAAGGCCCATTCGTCAGAATCAGGGAGTGAGACATAGTCTCCGTTTCCATCCATATGCACAGATGATGTACCTAGCTTTGGCTCATTAGTATCCAGGAACGCATCACCATGGTATGTAGGCTCATAGTCAGCAGGGATTATATCTGTAGGGAGGGCTTCTATATCAGGGTCGCTGACATCTACATTTATTGTAAACTCTTCATTCGGGTCCACTGTATCATCACTTAAGGCCAGATTTACAGTAGGCTGGGCATCTTTGTCATTTACAGTGATATTGACATCAACTGTGCTTGAATTTGTGCCATCTGAGGCAGTGATAGTAGTGGTAAGCTCTTTTGAGGAATCTTTACCAGTAAATGTATAAGGTGTCTGCCACGTACCATCTTCGTTGAATGGTGCCTCATATATATAGGTAACATTATCTCCATCTGGGTCCATGGCTTGTGGTTCGAGAAGTATGGTCTTGCCTTCGATTGTAGCTGGAAGGCTGAGTGCCTGGCCTTGTGTAACTAATGCGCCATTTAAGGAGAAGATCACTGGCGCCTGGTTTACAGGCATGGCGTGTGCTGCGGGAATAATCTCTTCATTTTTTACAAGTGGAAATACCTCCACAATAGGAGTAACTACTATTAAATGGAGCGCTGCGAGCATTGATATGCTGATTTTTCGGGTAATTGAAAGGATATGTTTTATCTTCATTTTAGTCTAACCTCTGATATGTAAATGTTTTTGGAGGCAGCGATTCTCCATGTTTGTTATATACAGTGATCGATT
>CAYLIX010000159.1:0-3355 GCA_964383775.1 uncultured Planctomycetia bacterium | reverse complement strand
GTCTATTATATGTGATAATTGATATATCAATAAGGTCGATAGCTTATCTTCAAATCTGTCATCATCTGTAAAGAATATACTGTCTATCTCTATTATGTAGGTATTATCCTCACCGAGATACAAGGCTGCCATCTCTTTGGCATTCTCTACTACCCTTATATGCACGCCCTTCTCTATCATATGCTCCAATGCTGATACTGAGAAATATCCTCTCTCTCTTATCTCAGTAAGGCAGAGATTTATTCTGTGGGTTATATCTTCATGCTCTCTTCCTACATCAGAGGTTCTCAAGCCTGGCAACACCTTTACCTGGCTGGAGCCTGATAAAATGCGCCTTGCTGGAACAACTTTGTGCGTCTTTAATCCTATGCCACCGCTGCAGATCTTTCCGTAATCATCCAGTAAAAGATCTGCTGGAGGCATTATCGCAAGCATGCCTTTAAAGTGTGCACCTAGTCTGCCTTCCCACATTTCATGGCGCAGCAATATCTGTACCAAGCGAAGATGTTCTGGTATGAGCGATCTAAAGGCATTAAAGGATGTCTCTTTTATCTCTGCCAGGACCCTCTCTTGATCAGCTGCAGACATATGCTGCAATAATCTGCTCCTCTCCTTATTAAATGGCAATATATACCTATCGTCCATCTTCAAATACCTATGTCTTAAAATATCCAGGGTCCTATCTGTAAATACCCTGGGGTATACTATTGTGCTGTGTGTTATAGAGATCAGATGGGCAAGTCGCGTCAGCTCTTTTGCAGAGAACCTATCTTCAAAGCGCCTCTTGAGTTCTTTATGAAGAGCATTATATACAATCTTTCCTAGGATAAGATTTCTCTTGTAAGATTTAAAAAGGAGATAGGCTAGAAGAAGAGAAATTACAATATGCACTATTTGAAGATACCTATTATTTATGACCTGTAACATGAGTACGCCTTGTAGTGCACTCGCTAGAGCTGAAGATATGTATAGCAGTCTAGATCTCTTTGCAGATCTGGCAGTGAATGCATGGCCTTCTTCTGCCTTGCTAACACGCATGCCCTTTGATTCTTTCTCTTCTCCGGTATAAGGTGTCTTGGCATCCTTACTCTTCAATAACTCTAGTAATGTTACAAGTTGACGTGATTTATGTACATAGTCCCGTGTAATACCTGATTTAGGCATTCTGCTATTTTCTAAAGTGGTATTACTATAAGCATCTTTCACGCCTTCCCAGGTCTGCCACTCTCCATTTGTTCTATATACATCATCTATTGCCTGGTATACATATTGTCCGCCATTATATACTGCCAGCGTAAAGAGTATCTTTTCACTATCAGGCATGCTATCCCAGGCCCACTCCATACCTCTCCTTATAATACCATCATGTGCATCCCCCCACCTATCTTTCCATGTTATCGCCTCACCCCATGCACGGGTCTGATATGCTGGCTCTTCGTCTGCGTCTTTTTACTGGTGATATACATTGGATAGATATCTTGATGCCAATATTATATTAAGTGTTACATCCTCCTCTGCCAGTGAATATAGCCTTTTACTGCTAGTCCCTACTTCCTCCCTTATCGGATTTATCTTGTCAGAGATAAATCTTGATACATCTCTTCCTGATCTTATATCCCGCACAAGTTCATCATAAATACTCCAGGCAGGAGCTGCCTCTATCTG
Organism: uncultured Planctomycetia bacterium; assembly: GCA_964383775.1. GTDB lineage: Bacteria > Omnitrophota > Gorgyraeia > JABMRJ01 > JABMRJ01 > CAYLIX01. Next base: position 1,690 of record CAYLIX010000159.1, on the reverse strand, counting down.
CAAGAGATTCTTCGTTACATTGGGATTATCAAAAGGCCTCGTCTCCTTAAAGAGCACAGAGAGTATGAGTTGATATGGTATATTAAATATCTCTGCACAATTTAATATGGCGCTCTCTATCTCTTCTGCTTTTTTACTATCTACTGCTCTTGCAACCCTCTTAACGATCTCTTCATCACTCTCAACAGGCCCTATCCAAAACTCCATCTCTGGACCAATAATCTCTCTTTTGGATCTATCTTTAAACGCTTCAAACGCTGCTTCTGTCTCATAGGTCTCTCTATATATAGGGTCATCATAGTCTATCTCAAAGGACTTATATACTTTTTGGCGATATGTTGCGTCATCAATACTCTTTCTTGCCTTCTCTAATCTGGCGAGCCACCCTTCAAAGCTGTCTACTTTATCTTTTTGACTTGCAAATAGGTGTGTATAGCGCGAAAAGATTAGACCTGTTGCACCTATGATACCTCCCCATATTAAGTTTCTGCGTTCTATTGAATTTGATTCTGATGGCTCGGCATCCATTCTATTTAAAACATATCTTATGATGGCCGTTATTGCTGTACCAAGTGCGATCCATATACCGATATAGCCTAAATGGCCCAGGATCATAGGATAATCTGACATTAGCTTCATGTATAGAGACCCAGATGCAAAGGCCAATACCATTACAGATATCATCTCTATTTCGCGTATCTCCCTTTTAAGGAAGACATTTAATATTCGCCTCAATAATCGTTTTACGAGAAGTTCATAAAAGAATACTCCGGCTAGTGTTGCAAGGGGCGGGAATATCCATACAAGGCTGCAGAAACTGCATAGTATTGCTGTTAGTGTCAACTGAGCAAGTATGACCTTTCCACTTTCAGAACCTTTCTTAAGGCTTCTCCTCCTCTTTCTTGCTTTAGGTTTTGGGGTAGTTAATTTTCTAGGTTGTCGTAACTTTTTTGGTTCGCGTAATTCTTTAGCAGCACTTTGTCCTTCTTTTGTGGTTGTATGACTAGTAAACCTTGCCCTTTTAGTGGTCCTTGTCCTTGGCTCTGATATCTTAAGCTCTCTCTTTAGCTCTGCAATAGCCCGGTCTCTTTCTGAGGGTCTCTTGGCATACCTAGCTACCACCCTTTCTAATATATCTCTTCTCTTCTGTGCCTGTTCTATCTCATCTCCTTCAATTGTTTTATTAGCAATCTTTGCATTAAGATCTGCACTATAGGCACTAAGCCATATCCTAGCAGTCTCTGGTGGATTAGAGGACCTCTCTATCATGCGGCTCATAAGAGACTCAAAGTAACCTACAATATCATCTGGCGTATGAAATGGTTTATCTGCAAACCATGATGTCGTAGCCAGCTGATATTTACCAGTGTCTAGGAGTTTGGTATATTCAGAGTTCTTACGAGTAAGGATAGCTACATATGGTCTCTTTTCTGCATCTTTATCGAATTTAGGCACTAGGACTATGTATGAGGTGTGGTTATTATTGAGTACATCTGTCATGCCCTTTGTGTGGAATCCACCAGTTACAAGGGCAGCTATATTTTGGTTCTTGTCTCTCATAGTCTTGAGTGTATTATTGACTATAGCCTTGTCTCTTTGTAGGGCTAGCTTATAGAACTCCACTGCCTTATCCAAATCTCTTGTAACGTTTGCAAATTCAATCGGCAAGGTGTACCCAGGCTTCGCACCA
>CAYLIX010000158.1:0-3371 GCA_964383775.1 uncultured Planctomycetia bacterium | reverse complement strand
ATGTACGTAAGTTCTTTATCATATCGTTATAGCGCACGACCAGCTTCGTAAGGCCGGAATCATCGCCCTTCTCTTCTGCAAGCTTTATATCATTACATAATGATCTCAAACTCTCTTTATAAGAGGAGTCCTTGATCCACTGTATACAGTCATCCAGACTCTTCTTCTTATCCACAAGGTTGTCGCACGCTGCGCTCAATTGAGATACGCATAGTATCATCTCATCCTGCCCCTTAAAACAGTCTACTATCTTTGAAGGCGAGATGGGCCTCTCTGTATCATAGTATTGAAAGAGCGCCTCTGCTATTCTTCTTATTGAAAGGTCCTTAAAGATGCTGCAATCCAGGCTCTCCTTAACCGTCTTTACAAAGCTCCTGTCTTCCAGCATGAGCCCTACCAGGATAGATTCTGCCATATTCGGCTTTGCAGGAGACTTTATATTATCTGCCGGCGGCGTATATTGATAAGCATGCCCCTGCTTCACCTTCTTGAGCTCGTCTCTTAAATCCGATTCGCTTATGCCCAGTGCACGGGCAAGGTCCTTTAAATATCCGCTTCGAATAATAGAATTCTTTACTCGTGAGATCAATGGTAGGATCTCGCTGGCAATGAGCGCCTTGTCACGCAGTTTGGCAGCATCATATCTTGCCAAAAGTAGATTCAATCTGTAATTGAATATATCCTGGGCCTCAGCCAATGCCTTCTTAAAGCTATCCGGGCCGTACTTATTGATAAAACTATCCGGGTCATAACCCTTTGGCAGCCGCGCAACCTTAACATTCAGATCTTCCTCCACCAGCATGTCGAGGCTTCTTATGGTAGCATTCTCTCCTGCCTGGTCAGCATCAAAGAGCATAGTAATATTACGGGTATAGCGTTTTAGGAGTTTTATCTGATCTATGGTAAGGGCCGTACCTAAGGATGCAACGACATTCTTGGTGCCGGATCTATAGATAGTCAATAGATCCATATATCCTTCTACCACGATGGCCATATCCTGATCCCTTATGGTCTCCCAGGTTAAATTGAGCCCATAGAGATGGCTGCCTTTATTATATATGAAGCTCTCGGGTGAATTCATATACTTAGGCTGTCTCTCATCGAGGACGCGACTGCCAAATCCTTTGACCCTGCCTTTAGTATCCTGAATGGGAAAGATTATCCTATCCCTGAACCGGTCAAAGTATCTACCCTCCTTGCCTTTTATGATGAGGCCGCTCTTCTCAAGCAGGGGTTCATCGTAACCCTGTCGTTTTAAATATTCCATTAATCCATTCCATGATCTCGGCGCAGAACCTAAGCGGAATGTCTCTGCAATACTACCACCAATATTTCTTTTAGCGATATACTTCTTTGCTACCCCGGAACTCTCACCCTTTGTTAGATTTGCACGATAAAAAGAGGCTGCCATCTCATTAATGGTATGCAGTTTCTCTGATAATGATCCGAGCTTGCGGTCACGCACAGATACCTCCGGCACAGTGATCCCTGCCTTATTTGCCAGGTCCCTTACCGCCTCTGGAAATTCTATCCTCTCATACTTCATAAGAAAATTGAAGGCATTACCGCCAACACCGCACCCAAAACAATGGAATATCTGCTTTGCAGGGCTCACCATAAAAGACGGGGTCTTTTCATGATGAAATGGGCACGGGGCCTTAAAGTTTCTCCCGGCCTTTTTGAGGGGTACATATTTACTGATGACCTCAACTATGTCGGTCCTGTCCCTCACCTGGTCTATAATATATTCGGGTATTCCTGCCATCTATCTCCTCGCAACCCTTGTGAATCCTGAAGATGGAATGATCCCAATATCTTCGGTCTTAATTAGCTCATCGAGCAATAGATTAAGCCCTATATTGTCACTTGGGATATGGCCTGCAATGACCACATTTATATGCTCCTGCTTTGCCTGCTTATAGTGCCCTTCACTTAAATGCATTGAGACGATTGTATTGACACCAGCCTGTGAAAGCCTGCTAAAGATCCTCTTTGAACCCTCTGTGCCGCCGGTCATGTCTATGAATATCTTGCCTGCATCCTTCTTTCTGTCTCCTATTATGATCTTGGGCCCCATACTTAGGCGTGATCCCAATCCATACTCCTCTATTCCCTGGAAAAGATCGACGAGCGCTCCGAGCGTCTTAGGCCTCTTTCTATTTATCAATCGCTGTAGGAAATCATTTACCATATTATCCGCAACAGTGTGCGCGCACATATAAGGAAGATTGAGCAGGCGCGCTGCATCGACTGAGCGCATAGAGTTTGTAGAGTGGAGTGAGCGCTCTACCTCTGAAATACGCTCCTTCATCAGTTCATCTGCCATAGGGGCAATAACTCCAAGCCTCTTCAAGACAGATGTCTGGAGATTCATAACATTAAAGAGATTTACAAGCGCCTTTCCCCTTGGGTGATGAGACATAACGAGATCTATCTCATTGCCGGCCTGGCTCAACCTATCAGCCAATAAGAGCTCTGGTGTATCCATGTCCACTCCTACCATTATACTCTTGATCTCTCTATCTCCGTCACCATAGAGTATGCGTGTATCATCATAGGGGTTAAAGAGAGAGTCCTTATCAAAGATCTTCTTCTTTGATCCCTTCAATCCTTTGAATTGCCTCTTCTTTTCACTCAGTATCTTGCTAAGCTCTTTTCTGGGACGTGGATCATGTTTCATTCCTATCCTGACTATCGCTTCATAAAGATCTATTAGCTTCAATTCTTACCTCCCCGCAATCTCTGAAAAAGTTTAATCGTCTTTGTGTATACAGCTTCTCCTGGCTTAGATATATCCCCTGCCAGAAAGGAGCCTTCATTTACAGAAGTATTTATGTAGGTTATGGGCATAGCCCTCAATAAGGTCAATATAATGAAGACCATCAATGTCGCCCTTGCACTGCCCAGGGCAAGCCCCCCTATCTTGCCAAATAGAGAACTGGCTTGTCCATTCATCGTCTTGCTCGAATGCTGTAATGTCATATTATAAATGAGCCTCAATACAATGGCTATCGCTGCAAAACTTATACTCATCAAATATATTGCTGGTATTGGTATTACTGATGAGACAAAATTCCCGAGCGGCCTATAAAAATGATACGCCACCACCATTGTAATGTAAGTACCTAGTAAAGGGAATAGCTCCAGGCTAGCGCCTCTAATAAAACCGATGTAACTTATTTTAAATAAAAGGATTAGGATAAGTATATCTATCCAATTTGCCTGCGTAATTATATCCATTAAGTCCTTTAGGATTTAATAAAGTGCATATAGTATATCATATATATATGCTAAAGTCAAGCTGGGTAAGTAACTAAAAAGTTAGATTTTTTGTCCAGGTTTGCAGCTCTTAATGAGATTAATTTGCCCAT
>CAYLIX010000157.1:0-3432 GCA_964383775.1 uncultured Planctomycetia bacterium | reverse complement strand
GCGCCTAAAGGCCTTATAGGCAAGCTTATAGAATATATTAATGCCAGCGGCGTAAAGATCCTTTCAGTGGATGCCCCTTCTGGCCTTGATACAACTACAGGGGAGGCAAGCGGCCCCTGCATAAAGGCGTCTGAGACCGTAACATTCGGCCTTGCAAAGACGGGTTTCTATCAAAAGAAAGGTCCTAAACATACAGGCAGGGTCATAGTGAAAAATATAGGCTTTCCCCAAACCTTGTTATGTTGACTTTACATAACTCTTATTATATAATTATAACATAATGACAAAGAGTGCAAAAGAGATAGCCTCATTTTTAAAAGGCAGAGTAGAGGGCGACCCCTCAGTTACAATAAGCGGGCTCGGCAGTGTAGAGTCAGCAAAGGAGGGTCAGCTTGTATGCATATTTGCAAAGGAACACGTCTCCATGCTAAGCGCATCAAAGGCTTCTTGCGCTGTAGTGAAGGAAGGTATAGAGCTACAACCATCCAATAAGACCCTTATAAGAACACCAGACCCCAAGATGGCATTATTTCAGTTACTCAATCTTTACAATAAGCCTTACAAGAAGGCGCCGGGCATACACAATACAGCTATCATAGAAAAGAGCGCAAAGATAGGCAAGGACGTCTACATTGGACCCAGCGTAGTAATTGAAGGACATGCTATCATAAACGACAATTCTATAATAGAAGCGGGTGTCTTTATAGGTGAAAAAACAGTTATTGGAAGGTCTAATGTAATCTATCCCAATGTCGCTATATACCATAACTGTTCTTTGGGTAATAATGTAATCATCCACAGCAGCACTGTAGTGGGATCTGATGGCTTTGGATACGTACAGATGAATAAGGCCCGCATAAAGATACCACAGATCGGCAGTGTCATTATTAAGGATAATGTAGAGATAGGATCTAATTGCTCCATAGATAGGGCCACAGTAGGCTACACTGTAATAGGAGAAGGTACAAAAGTAGACAACCTAGTTCAGATTGCTCATAATGTAAAGATTGGTAAGAATGTCGTCATTGCAGGAGAATCAGGTATAGCAGGAAGTACTGTAATAGGTGATAATGTAACGATCGCTGCCCAGGTAGGTATTAAGGACCATATATGGATAGGCGACAATGCAGTAATAGCTGCCAAGAGCGCAGTAAAGGATAATATAGAGCCAGGCAAGATAGTAGCCGGCGTAATACCAGCAACTGATGCGCGTCAATTTGCACGAGAGCTAGCTGCCATTAGAAAGCTCGGCAAGATAATTGGTAAGGTTCTCCGTTTAATAAAAGAATCTGATGCATAATGGCTCACCAAAACAGGTTTGAATTAAGCCTGACTACACAAGATGGCATAAAGATATCTGCCCATCACTACCGCGCCGATTCCCTAAAGTCAAAAGTCATCATCATATGCCCGGGCTTCTTGATGTACAAAGAATCAAAACCCTTTGTCATACTCTCCGAGAGATTAGCCAATACCTTTGATATAATTACAATAGATTTCAGGGGACATGGATCGAGCACAGGGCTCTTTACTTTTAGCGCGCGCGAGTACCTCGATCTACGCGCAGCAGTAGATTATGCGACTATCCACTATAAATTTATAGGGGTTATGGGTTTTTCATTAGGAGGGGCTGCAGCTATAAACGAAGCCGCCACAAACGAGCGCATAGACAGCGTAATGGCAGTTAGTGCACCTACAGAGTTTGAAAGAATAGAGAATCGCTTCATTGATAAGAATGTCCTCATCAGGATGCTAAGAAAATTCGAATGGCGCATGATGAAGATGCGGCCAGGTAACATACTTCTTGATAAACCAAAACCGATAGAAAAGGTAGGAAAGATCTCTCCCAGGCCAATAATATTTGTCCATGGCACAAGTGATGCCATAATAGACGTCCAGCACTCAAAAGACCTCTTTGAAAAGGCAAAAGAGCCTAAGCGCCTCATTATCATAAAAGAAGGCCTACATGCTGAAGACCTCTTCTACGGAGATGAATTCAACAGCTTTACATCACTCTGCACAGAATGGTTTACACAATCTAAAAAGGATTGATACATATCATGGCTATATTGCGCTCTATAATACATATAGATATGGATGCATTCTTTGCCTCAGTCGAAGAGAGGGATGACCCATCGCTTAAGGGTAAACCCATAGGCGTAATAGGATCGAACTCGCGTACAGTGCTCGTAACTGCTTCCTACAAAGCGAGAGAATACGGGGTAAGGACTGGCATGAATGTGCCGGAAGCAAAGAGGGCATGCTCAAAGATAATACTAATAAAAGCAGACCACAGAAAATATACTGCTATCTGCAGCCAGATCTTGAAGCTCCTTGATAATTTCAGCCCCTTAGTAGAGGTATTTTCTATAGATGAGTTCTTTGTGGATACTGCTGGCCTTTCTAAGATATTCGGCACGCCCCTTACCATGGCCAAGATGATAAAGAAGAAGATCGCCAAGGAGACTGGTCTTACTGCTTCTATCGGCATAGGCCCTAATAAGCTTATTGCCAAGCTTGCCAGTGATCTATCAAAGCCTGATGGCTTAAAAGAGGTGATGCCTCATATGGTAAAAGGACTCTTGTCCAACCTCCCCGTAGATGAGTTATGTGGCATAGGGCGTAAGACCAAGGATGTCTTAAGTCGCATGGGTATAGATACATGCAGCCAGCTTGCAGATGAGGACATAGGGGTGTTAAAGAGCCGCTTTGGCGTAGTAGGGGAGAGGCTATATTTTATGGCCAGGGGAGAGGATAATTCACCTGTAATCAGCTATAGGGATGAGGCAAAAGAGAAGTCTATGGGCCATAGCCTTACTTTACCGCGTGACACAAGGGAGTTAGCAGAGTTAAAGAGGCATCTCTTAAGGCTATCTGATATGGTAGGCGTACGCCTTAGACGAGAGTCCATGGCAGGCAATACAATAGCTATCACCATAAGATATAAGAATTTCAAGACCTTTACAAGGCAAAAGAGGATAGAGATGCCGACAAACAACACAAAGATCATTTATAGGACTGCGTGCCTTTTACTGGATAAGATAGATATCAGCCAGCCAATCCGCCTGGTAGGCGTAAGCGTCCATAATCTTGCAAAGGTCTTTTCAGCTGCATCATTATTTATGGAAGATGAAAAACTGAATAGGCTGGATAAAGCCAAAGATTTAATAAATGATATATTCGGATCTGAGGCAATACAATTTGCCTCGGTTGCCGATTTAGATAAACACGACAAGATAATATCACCCAGCTGGCGCCCAGAGGGCGTAAGGAGATACTAATATATGAAGATAGCATTAAGGCACATAAAAGAGAAGGATATGTTTGAACTACAGATAGTAGAACCGCGCCTAAGGGCCCATTTTCTGTTGAGCCGAAGGACTCTAAATGATCTCCGCGGTATAATAGAGAGGGCTTTATTAGACAGCAGAA
>CAYLIX010000156.1:0-3444 GCA_964383775.1 uncultured Planctomycetia bacterium | reverse complement strand
TTTATTGTATTGAATTTTGCGTGTGCTATCCCCTTTATCCGCATCTTTTCTGCCTCTTTATGATTTGGTCCGTTTGTTTCGCGGTACTCTAGGATCCTGTCTGCTGTAGCAGGGCCTATGCCTCTTATTCTGACGAGTGCGCCAAAATCTGCAGTATTTATATTTATCTTGGATTCAGTCTCTTTTAAGGCAGGGATCTCTATTCTTCTGCCGGTAGCCTTCTTATAATAGATCAGGCCAGAGCCTAAGAGTAATGACACTACCAGAAACAGAGCAACTATCCTCTCATCTCTTGTAAACATATTATGGGCCTCCACTTTCAGGGGACACTTTCTTTATGTAAAGTACATTCTAAAGGTGTCCCCTTCTTTGTGTATGCAATATACATGAAATCAATTGTGATGGGAATAATATAATCCAGATTTTGACATTTCTAACGGGTAGGGTCTTGGTAGTATTAGACTATTATATTAATGAGTCTATTGGGGACTATTATATATTTCTTTATCTCTTTACCTGCTATCCACTTCTTTATCTTCTCGTCGTTACGCGCAAGTTTCTCAAGATCACTTCTCTTTGTATCCGGCTCTACCTCTATCTTTGATCTTATCTTACCATTTATCTGTATTGGTAAGGTCAGCTGCGCAGATTTAACGAGTTTCGCTTCATACTTAGGCCAATCAAGCTTAAATATAGATGGTTTATTCCCAAGCATCTCCCACAGTTCTTCTGAGATATGCGGAACAAATGGTGAAAGCAGTATCACTACAGTCTTTACTGCCTCTCTTACAGTGGTCGTTATTCTTTCATCTTTTCCGAGGACGAGATAGAGCTCATTTACAAGCTCCATTACAGCGCTTATCGCAGTATTAAAATGAAAATCCTTCTCTATATCATCCGTAACGTTCTTTATCGTTGCGTGCATCTTGCGAGTCAATTCATCATTAGGGGTATCTGTTGTCTCTTTGCAAGAAACGACCTTCTCTACTAATCGCCACACCCTTCCCAGAAAACGATACGCACCCTCTACTCCTCTATCAGACCATTCTGCATCCTTTTCAGGCGGGCCAATAAAGAGCGTATAAAGCCTTACAGTGTCAGCACCATAATTTCCTATCAGGCCATCCGGACTTATTACATTGCCCTTGGACTTTGACATCTTTGCGCCGTCTTTGATGATCATCCCCTGTGTAAAGAGATTCTTAAATGGTTCATCAAAATTAATAAGCTTGAGGTCGCAAAATACCTTTGTAATAAAACGCGAATATAATAGGTGCAGTATGGCATGTTCAATGCCACCTATATATTGATCCACAGGCAGCCACTTATTTACATCCTTGCTGCTAAAGGCACACTTCTTCTCTTTTGCTGAGATGTATCTAAGATAGTACCAGCTTGAATCTACAAATGTATCCATGGTATCTATTTCACGCGTTGCATTACCTCTGCATTTAGGGCACTTTGCCTTTAAAAATCCCGGCGAGCTCTTTAAAGGGGATTCGCCTTTTGCATGGAACTTTACATTCTCAGGTAGCTTTACAGGTAAATCCCTTTCTGGCACTGGCACTATTCCGCATTTATCACAATATATTATAGGAATAGGCGCGCCCCAATATCTCTGACGCGAGATAAGCCAATCACGGAGTTTATAATTAATGGCCCTCTTTCCTATGCTATTCTCTTCCATATAGTTTGCAATAGACTCCATGGCATCACGGTTTGAAATCTTATTAAATGGTGCGGAATTTACCATTATGCCGTCTTCAATATACGCCTCTTTCATCGTCTTTGCATCAAGGGGCTTATTGGGCCTGTCTATCACCACATCGATAGGTAAATTATACTCCTTGGCAAATTCAAAATCCCTCTGGTCATGTGCAGGGACTGCCATTACTGCGCCTGTGCCATATTCCATCAAGACATAATTGGACACCCACAATGGTATCTTCTTATTATTTACAGGATTTATTACATTCCTTCCAGTGAATATTCCTTCCTTCTTTGCATCTTTACCGACCCGTTTTTGTATGCTCTCGCCCTTTACCTTTCTTATGAAGGCCTTTATCTCTTCTTTATTCGGGGAATCTTCAATGAGTTTATATAATACGGGATGCTCAGAAGCCAATACCATATAAGTGGCCCCATAAATCGTATCTACCCGCGTAGTAAAGCAGGTGAGTTTCTCGTCGCTATCGGCTATAGGGAAATGTATCTCGACACCATGTGACTTACCTATCCAGTTCTTCTGCATTGTCTTGACGCGCTCAGGCCATTCTGTAAGCTTATTAAGGTCCTCAAGGAGTCTGTCAGCATAATCTGTGATCTTAAAGAACCATTGCTCTAACTGCTCCTGCATTACCTGGGTTTCACAACGCTCACACTTGCCATCTACTACCTGCTCATTTGCCAACACAGTATTGCAAGACGGGCACCAGTTTACAGCCGCCTTCTTTTTATATGCAAGGCCCTTCTCATAGAGCTTTAGGAATATCCATTGTGTCCATTTGTAGTATTCCGAGGTACAGGAATTCACTTCACGCACCCAATCATAACCGATACCCCATTGGTTTAGCTGCCTCTTCATATTGTCAATATTATTGAATGTGGAGACCTTTGGATGGAGACCGCTCTTTATCGCAGCATTCTCTGCCGGCAGGCCAAATGCATCCCAGCCCATGGGGGTAAGTACATTTAAGCCCTTCATCATCTTATATCTGGCGACAACATCACCTATTATGTAATTTCTGCCATGGCCCACATGGAGCGCAGCCGAAGGATACGGAAACATCATGAGGCAGTAGTATTTATTATCTGTCTTGGCAGTATCTGCGCTGAAGAGCTTGGCCTTCTGCCAATACTTCTGCCACTTTGCCTCTATCTTTTCAAAGGGATATGCCTTAGCCATTATTTACATAGTCCTCTTGCATTCTTCATATTCATCTTCTCGTCGGACTCTTTCTCCTTTGGCGTCTCCATTACAAATGGAAGATCGCGTAACTTTGGATGATTTATTATTAATGCCATGCCCTTCTTGCCTATTTTGCCCTTTCCAATATGTTCGTGCCTGTCTACTCGTGAACCTAAATCAACCTTGGAGTCATTAAGATGTATGGCCTTTAATCTTTTGAGGCCTATCTCTTTATCAAATTCCTTAAGTGTCTTATCAAGCCCCTTCTTGGTCGCCAGGTCAAATCCAGCACCATATGCATGCTCAGTGTCAAGGCAGATGCCTATTCTCTTCTTATCCTTAATGCCTTTTATAATCTTTGCTATCTGGCTAAATGTATGGCCGAGTGTATTACCAGAACCTGCTGTATTCTCTAAAAGCACCGTGCATCTTGGTTTTGCCTTTTCCAGAATAATATTCATCGACTCTGCAAAACGCTTTATGCCAGCCTTTTCGCCGCTGCCTACATGGCTTCCGAGATGCGTAACAAAGTATTC
>CAYLIX010000155.1:0-3456 GCA_964383775.1 uncultured Planctomycetia bacterium | reverse complement strand
TCAGGCCAGTTAAGATCTATAGAAGTTGAGCCTGACTGGACTGCTGCCAAGTCACTAATAGATTTTAATAGCGGCGCTTCTATCTCATTTGAAAAATCAGAGTATATATCATCTCCAAAGGCTGTTCGAACTTTAAATTTGTAGTTTGTATTTGCACTAGCGTTTGACCAGGTATAATTTGTAGAACCTTCTGGAAGCTCTATTATTCTTGACCAGCTACTCCATGAACCTGTAGTTTGATAAGAATAGTAGACCTCAACACCATTTTCGCGATTAGCAGAGTTACTATTCCAGGTTAAGACTATAGTTTGAGGGCTACTTGATGAATCAGGCGTTACTGTTATGAGCTCTGGTGCTGAGAAAAAATCACCTATATCTATAGAGTTTGACCTGTCTGATATAGCATTACTATTCTTTGAGACTATTGCATAGGTGTATGTGCGCATTGGCAGTATTGCTCTATCAATATACTCATTACCTAAGGCATTCTCTATAGTCTCTAGCTCTTCAAACGTCATCCCTCTATCATGGGAGCGGTATATTATAGTGTGGGTTGAAAGCAATGTATTATGATGCCAATTTAATACTGCATCTCCATTATCATTAGATATTGCGCTATCTAAATAGGGTGCTGATAGTGTGGCAATTGTAACCTCTCTTGACCACTCTGTCCGTTCGCCAGTTTGAAGGATAGCCCTTATCTTAAACGTATATTCAACCTCAGGAGTAAGGCCTGCAATTAGGCGCTCAGTAGCACCTTTCTGGAGGAATTCATCGGTAACTATATCATCGCCATCAGTATATTCTACCTCAAATCCTATCTGCGAGAATCTACACTCATCCCATGTTAAAATAACCTCTGTTGAAGCAGTACCTTCTGCAGCAAGTCCACATATGCCTTCAAAGAATCCTTCACTTCCCCATGGAATAGCAGGCGTCTGCGTAACAGGATCTTCTGGCGTCTGAGCAGGTGAATCTGGATATATCCTATAGTCACCATTTTCAGTATCAACAAATAAAGGATCTTCATATTTAACATTATTATAACTTACATCTACGCATCCTCTTTGAGGGAGCCCTACAGGACCTCTTAAGACTGTATTAGCAAGTGATATTTCTGCATATCCTACGACATATGGATTAAAATCTATATCCTTGCCAATATTATCATACATAATGCATTCCCCTAATCTTATCTCTGGTGCTATGTGCCTTGATGATGATCTTTCTGAGCGCTCTATCCATATAATGCCGCCTATGGCTTCGCTGTGCGTTCTATTTTTTGTGAAGGTACAGTTTGCAATCTCAACGATTGGCTTATGGCTTGCTGATTCTCTTATAGTTATGGCTGAGGCACAATACGATCTATTATTTAAGAAGAGTGAATTATCTATCATAAGATAGCTACCGTCTCTAAGGTCTATTGCACCAGCAGCATATGTTATTCTTGATGTAGCATCATACATATTATCTATAAAACCCGTATCTGTTATACCTAGCGATCCACCTGATATATCTATCGCTGCACCAGCACCTCTATTATCTTTAAATAAGCAGCCTTCGATGCCAATTCTTGTAAAAGCTCCTGCTATTGCTCCTCCACGAACCGCACTGTTTTGCTCAAAGGCTACATTCCTTAAGGTTAGGCTTTCTGCGTTACTTGAAGCAAGGAATACTGCTCCATGCCCATTGACACCTCCATGGAGTATATCAAAATTTTTAAATGTAATATTTTCTACAACAAGCTTGGTTGTGCCTGATGAACCATTTTTAACACGAGCAAACCTTGCAGAAGGTACAGGAAGGTTCATATCGTTTAAGTACCTTGCTTCTTCGGAGCTGATAAAAAAGCTAGCCCCATCAATGACTACCTCTTCCCAAGAAGCAGAAGGATCTCCGCGCAATTCTATTGACTTTGAAATAAGAAGTTCGTTCTCCTGGTATGCGGCACTTTGACCAAGTGCGGCAAGTTGAATAGCATGGCCTGCTTCAGCATACATTAGAGCCTCTTTTATTGTTCCATAACCTTTATTAGGATAACCTACATAGTGAACTACAGTGCTATCTATGATCTCTGCAACAAGACGCCTTTCGCCAGATGATAACAATTTATAATATCTAACTCCATGCACAGGATCTATCTCTTCTATAGGTGCAACCTCTTCGTTAAGAACTATATCTAAATCGCTGCTTGTACCATTCTGATCACTCTGAACATACATAGCCCCATCAACAGCTGCTTCAGGCACAATGCATAGAATAGTTGTATCAGACCACTTGATAATCTCTGCATCAAGCATGCCGCTAAATTTTACAACGCCACTTAAACCAAAGTTATGCCCATTAATAACAAGTATCTGGCTGTTTGTAGGGTTCTGCGGGTAGATACCTGTTATGGTTGCTATGTTAGAAGTCTCCTCTTGGGAGTTCGCTATCAATGGATTGCATAATAATAGCATTATAACAATAATTGATAAAAAACTATTTATAATCAGTTTTTTGTATCTATTCATAATATCCCCCTTTTTATATTCTCTATTATATATAACACAAAGGAAGCCTGTTTATACCACTTTTTAAAGCTATTTTTATAGTCTAATCTACTCATTTTAGCCCTCCTTTTTTGCTCTAGTTCTTACGTACCATATCTATAACTAGAAAAGGCTAAAAATATAACAAAAAATTTTAAAAAAAGAGATTGTTGTAACTTATTGAATTTACATGGGTTAGGAATGGGATTGTCTGTTGGGCTGATTTACTTGTGTGGAAATGAGAATTATTTTAGTCTGATGAGTGCCTTTTTGGCATAGGTTGCCTCTGGGGTATTTGAGTAGAAATCGAGAATATCCTGGTAGAGCTGTCTTGCTTTCTTTATATCATTTAGAGTCTTTTCATATATAAAGGCCTTTGCGCATATCGCAAGGCTTTGTAGCTTAGAATCTGGGTAGCCATCTATTACATTATTAAACAGTTCTATAGATTTATTGTGGTCTTCTATAAAATGATAATATGCACCTAAAAATAGTAGGAATTGCACATCATAAAGCTTATTAGGGTGCTTTACTACAAAATCATGCAATCTATCAGCAGCTTGCTTATGAAGATCCATGTTATTTTTATCAACCGCTTCCTTTATGTTTAATATAATATCTTCTATCTCTTCAGGGAGTTTCCTTGGGGGCTCATCATATACAAATAACATGCATGGTGCAAGCAGCTCCTCAACTCTTTTACTATCTGTTCCAATAAGGAGTGCAACCTGTGGAAGATCGCCTATTCTGTACATCTCATCCATCATCTCCCACTCTTTATCAGAGAATATCTCAGGCAAACTCGGTACCTGCCCAGGCTTTACAGATGTCTTATGGCCTTCTTTTACAAGTACTCTATTTGAGTGCTCTTTATTAGGTGATATGCCAAGCCCCTCTACAGCAACCACTCCTTTTAATACTCCTA
>CAYLIX010000154.1:2636-3507 GCA_964383775.1 uncultured Planctomycetia bacterium | reverse complement strand
TCTCATTCGTGACCTCCTTATCCTACCATAACATGTTCTTCCGGATAATTATATTAGAGCTTGTCTTGCTGTTATGCTACTGCCAATGCCAGTGTCAGCGGGCCTATCCTGCCGACAAACATCGTCAATATTATTATCATCTTGCCAAGATTGCTTAAAAACGGGGTAATCCCTGTCGACAAACCTACTGTGCCAAACGCAGATGTCGTCTCGAATAAGAGTTTTAAATAATAGCCGCTGCCAGACATCTGCCCTCTCTCTGTAATGGCGAGAAAGAGGCTAGCAGTAAATATCCACCCCAGGGCCAATACAAAGATTACGTAGACCTTTCTTACTATGCTCTTTGGTATGGTCTTTTTAAAGACCCATACCCTCTCTTTGTTCTTTATCATGGATATTGTGCTCGCTATGAGCACTCCCATTGTACAGGTCTTTATGCCCCCTCCTGTAGATCCAGGGGACGCCCCGATAAACATGAGAAATATTATTACGAGCAATGTCGGCGAGGCTAGTGCACCTATATCCAGGGTATTAAAGCCAGCGGTCCTGGCAGTAACTGCCTGGAAGATAGGGCTCAATATCTTATCCTTTATACCCATGCCTGCGAGTGTATTCTCTCTCTCCAATAGAAAGATAGCCAATGCACCGAATATTATCAATACCAGTGATACAGCCAATGCCATCTTGCTCTGGAGTGACATCCTATAAAGGAAGGGTCTTTTGTCTTTTGTGCGGCTCCTTAAGTGCCATAGATCCAGGATCACTATAAAACCTATGCCCCCTATAAAGATAAGCAGGATCATTATTGTATTAATAAACGGATCAGACCTGAATGCCTCAAAACTATTATGGAATAATGAAAAGCCTGCAT
>CAYLIX010000154.1:0-2626 GCA_964383775.1 uncultured Planctomycetia bacterium | reverse complement strand
AAATATGGAATTATACAGATTGGTCGTCCATGACCAGCTCTCTATTGCGCGCCACCTTAAGAAGAGAAGTGTTGCCCCTATCGCTTCAAATAAGAGGACTATGGATACTATATATAGGATAAGGCTCCTGATACTCCTTATCCCGTGCTGGCCCATCGTATTTCTTACGACAAGGTTATCCATAAGGGTTATGCGTCTACCCAGGAGTATTGCAAAGAGTGTGGAGAGGGTCATTATACCCAGCCCACCTATCTGGAACAGTATCATTATAACCGCTTTGCCAAAAGGCGTCCATGAGGCGGTCTCTTTTACAACGAGCCCTGTTACGCAGGTCGCGCTCGTCGCTGTAAATAGCCTGTCGACTAGCGATACGCTATCCCAATTATGTGTCGCAATAGGCAGACTGAGCAGGACTGCGCCTATAAGTATGGCGCCGAGAAAGCTCAGTATTATTATATGCGGCGCTTTCAGTTTGTTCATTAGCCCTTCTTGACTAACTCTACAATCTTATTAAAGGTCTGTTTATCCTTTAGCGCGATATCAGCGAGCATCTTTCTGTTTATGCCTATCTTGGCCTTCTTTAATCCACCCATAAACTTTGAGTAGGATACGCCCTTGGCTTTGCATGCCGCTGTGATCCTTGAGACCCAGAGATTTCTGAATTCTCTCTTCCTGGCCTTCCTGTCCCTCGTGGCGTATGCCATGCCCTTCTGCACAGACTCTCTTGCTGTCCTATAGAGCTTACTGCGCCCGCCAAACTGACCCTTTGCCAGTTTTAAAAACTTCTTGTGTCTTCTGCGGGCCGTTACCCCGCGTTTTATCCTTGTCATCTAGTCCTCCGTGTTATTACCCGTAAGGCATCTGTCTCTTTAGCTTAGACTGGTCGCTCTTTGCGACCATAGCCTTCCCTCTTAAATACCTCTTTCTCTTCGAGCTCTTCTTTGTCTTTATGTGTCCCTTAAATGCATGGGACCTCTTGACCCTGCCCGATTTTGAGATCTTAAATCTCTTCTTTACGCACCTTCTGCTCTTCATCTTTGGCATATTATAATCTCCGCTATATCTTACTTGGGTTTCATCTTCATCGTCAGGAGCTTACCATCTAGTTTTGGACGTTCTTCCGGCTCTCCCACTTCTTTGAGGTCTTCTACTAATCTATCCAGCAACCCTCTGCCGAGATTTACATGGGCCATCTCGCGTCCGCGGAAGTACATTGTGACCTTTGCCCTGTCTTTCCGCTCCAGAAACTTGCGTAAATGGTTAAGTTTTGTCTGATAGTCGTGTTCTGCTATCTTGGAACTCATCTTTATCTCTTTTACATGGACTATATGCTGCTTCTTTCTTGCTTCCCGCTCTTTCTTTGCCTGTTCATACTTAAACTTTGAATAATCCATTACCTTGCAGACCGGAGGTTTTACATTTGGGGCAACCTCCACAAGGTCCAACCCTGCATCCTGTGCTTCTTCGAGCGCTTTCGCGATGGAGACTACGCCGGCCTGTTTTCCTGCGGCGTCTACGAGCCTTACCTGTGGCGCCCTGATCTTTGTGTTTATATTAATCCTCATTTTCTTCGTCGTAAAAACCACCTCCCTTTAGTTTATCTCTTCTTTCAGTTTTTTAATAAATTCATCTATCTTTAATGTCCCGAGATCCCCTTTGCTCTTCAATCGAACGGACACAGAGTCACTCTTTACCTCTTTTTCACCTATGATAGCCATATAAGGGATCTTCTCCAGCTCTGCATCCCGTATCCTCTTCTGCATCCTCGTGAGTCTGTTATCCGTTTTTGCACGTAATCCGGCTGTGTTTAATCTCTTGATGAGATCTTCCGAGAATTCTGCCTGCTTAGAGGTTATGGGTATTACCCTGACCTGTTCCGGGGCAAGCCATAATGGAAATGCCCCGCCATAATGCTCCATTAATGCGCCTATAAAACGCTCTATGCTGCCAAGCACAACCCTGTGGATCATGATAGGTCTTGCTTTGTTGCCGTCTTTATCCGCATAGGTAAGGTCAAACCTCTCAGGCAATGCAAAATCGCATTGTACAGTTGCGCATTGCCAGGACCTGCCAAGCGCATCCCTTAATTTCATATCTATCTTTGGTCCGTAGAAGGCGCCCTCTCCTTCATTTATCTCAAAAGGTATCTTCTTATTCTCGAGGGTCCTCTTTAAGATATCGGTCGCCTCATTCCAGTCCTCTTCTTTGCCTATATACTTCGGAGGCCTCGTCGATATCTCCACTTCAAACTCCTTGAAGCCAAATCTGCCCAGTGTATCCTTTACAAAGTCTATGACTCCCGCTATCTCGCCTTCAAGCTGTTCTTTTAAGCAGAAGATATGCGCATCATCCTGCGTAAATCCCCTTACACGTAAAAGTCCGTGCAAGACTCCAGAGGCCTCGTTTCTGTAGACAGTGCCCAGTTCAAACAATCTTAGCGGGAGATCTCTGTAGCTGCGCAGGTGTGACTTATATACTATCATGTGGCCCGGGCAATTCATCGGCTTTATGGCAAATTCCTGTTTGTTGACCTTAAAGATATACATATTCTCTTTGTAGTAGTCATAGTGGCCGGATCTTACCCATATGTCGCTCTTTAATATGTGAGGGCCTATTACCATATCGT
>CAYLIX010000153.1:3202-3523 GCA_964383775.1 uncultured Planctomycetia bacterium | reverse complement strand
ACGAAAGTTTTCCCTAAAGACGGGTGATACTGTAAGCGGCCAGATAAGGCCGCCTAAAGAAGGCGAGAGATACTTTGCCATGTTAAAGGTAGAGGCAGTAAACTTTGAAAATCCGGATGCTGCCAAGGACAAGACCCTCTTCGACAACTTAACGCCTCTATATCCTAATGAGAGATTTTTACTCGAGTCCAACCCTGATGAATACTCTACCAGGATAATAGATATATTGACACCGATCGGTAAGGGGCAGAGGGCCATGATAGTAGCACCCCCATATAGCGGCAAGACCATAATACTCCAGAAGATCACAAACTCCATTAC
>CAYLIX010000153.1:1469-3192 GCA_964383775.1 uncultured Planctomycetia bacterium | reverse complement strand
GTCATTCCAATAGTCCTTCTCATAGATGAGAGGCCTGAAGAGGTGACGGATATGCAGCGCTCAGTAAAGGGCGAGGTACTGAGCTCTACATTTGATGAGCCAGCAGAGCGCCATATACAGGTAGCTGAAGTTGTCCTGGAGAAGGCCAAGCGCCTGGTGGAGCATAAGAAAGACGTAGTCATACTCCTAGACAGCATTACCCGGTTGGCCCGCGCATACAATACAGTAGTGCCCCACTCCGGGAAGATCTTATCCGGCGGAGTAGACTCCAATGCATTACACAAACCAAAGAGATTCTTCGGTGCAGCACGAAATATCGAAGAGGGAGGCAGTCTTACGATCATAGCGACTGCTCTCGTCGATACCGGAAGCCGCATGGATGAAGTAATATTCGAAGAGTTTAAAGGCACGGGTAACATGGAGCTACAGCTCGACAGATCTCTCTTCCAGAAGAGGATCTATCCTGCTATAGACATTAAGCGCTCCAATACGAGAAAAGAAGAGCTCTTAGTCCATGAAGACGAGCTTAAGCGCATCTGGCTCATGAGAAAGGCATTGCATGACCTCAACACAATAGAGGCCATGGAATTATTAAAGGAGAAGATCAAAAAGACCAAGACAAACGCAGAATTACTAATGTCATTGAACCACTTAAAATAATACAAACTGAAAGGAGCTTTACGAAATGAAGGAGAAGATTCATCCAGAATACAAAGAGACCACGATATCCTGCGCGTGCGGCGAGGTAGTGCACACACGCTCTACCAAGCAGAATATCAAGATCGAGATCTGTTCAAAGTGCCACCCTTACTTTACCGGCAAACAAAAACTGATCGATACTGCAGGCAGGGTGGAGAAGTTTAAGAAGCGCACTGCAAAGAAGAAAAAGAGATAATGTACGAAGATCTGAAAGCAAAGAAGGCGCGTTACGATGAGCTCCAAAAGCTTATCTCCGATCCAAAGGTGATACAGAACAACCTTGTCTATCAGAGATACGCAAAGGAGATGTCACGTTTATCCGGCATTGTAACGACCTACAGCCAATATTGTAAGGCATCAGAAGAGCTTGAGGCCATATCCAAGGATCTTGCCTCTGGCAGCCATGACAAGGAATATATTCAACTTGCCCAAAAGGAGAAGGAAGACTTATCAAAGAGCCTCGATTTTCTCATGAAGAAACTCGAGGACATGCTCCTGGAAGGCGATGAGGATGCTGATAAGAGCGTTATCATGGAGATAAGGGCTGGCACAGGAGGCATAGAGGCAGCGCTCTTTGCAGCGGATCTATTCAGGATGTATGCAAAGTATGCTGCTAAGGCAGGCTGGAAAGTCGAGCCCATAAGCGCCAACATCACAGAGCGCGGCGCATACAAAGAGATCATCTTCTCCATATCAGGCCAGGGCGCTTATGGAAAGATGAAGTATGAGAGCGGTACGCACAGGGTGCAGAGGGTGCCTGAGACTGAAGGTTCAGGCAGGATACATACATCTGCAGCCACTGTAGCGGTCTTGGCAGAGGCTGAAGAGGTAGAGGTAGCAATAAACCCGACAGACTTACGCATAGATGTATTCAGGGCAGGCGGCCGCGGAGGCCAGCATGTCAATGTCACTGACTCTGCAGTAAGGATCACTCATATACCGACTGGCCTGGTAGTAAGCTGCCAGGATGAGCGTTCACAGCACAAGAACAAGTCCAAGGCCATGAAGGTATTGCGGGCAAGGC
>CAYLIX010000153.1:0-1459 GCA_964383775.1 uncultured Planctomycetia bacterium | reverse complement strand
GGATAAATTGAAACACGACCAGCAGGCCAAGATCTCCCAGGACAGAAAAAAGCAGGTAGGCACTGGTGACCGAAGCGAGAAGATCCGTACCTATAATTTTCCTGACAGACGCGTTACAGATCACCGTATAAACCTGACCCTCCATAAGCTAGAGGCCATAATAGAGGGTGATCTGGACGAGATGATAACTGCGCTTAAAGAGGCAGACAGAAAGGCAAAGCTGGGTAAGGCATAATATGGCAGATTTTGCTACTCTTACACTTAAGACCACAAAAGATACCTTTATACCAAGGCCAGAGACTGAGCTTTTAGTAGAGACTTGCCTCAATACTATCAATGGTGCATGCTCTATACTGGATATTGGCACAGGCACAGGTAACATTGCCATATCATTGACAATAGCAAATGAAAAATGTAAAATAAAGGCCCTCGATTGCTCAAATGCTGTACTCGAGGTTGCAAGAGAGAATGGCCGCATTTACAAGGTTACAGACAGAATAGAGTTTATAAAGAGCAATATCTATAGTTCTTTATCACATAATTATCATAATAGCTTTGATATGATAGTCTCCAATCCCCCGTATATACCTGGGTGGGAGATAGAGACTCTTGCAGAGCACGTTAAGGAAGAGCCAAGAATAGCGCTCGATGGCGGGAAAGACGGTCTCGACTATTATAAAGAGATCATATCCGGTGCAAAGGCCTTTCTAAAGCCAGGCGGTTATATTATAATGGAATTGGGATATAACCAATCGCATGCAGTAAAGAAGATCCTGCATGATGCAGGTAATTTTAGCAATATAGAGATTTTTAAGGATTTTTCAAATATAGACAGGGTAATAAAGGCGCAATGGACAAGTTAATCATAGAAGGCGGTAAGACCCTAAAAGGTAGTGTCAATATAAGCGGGGCAAAGAATTCATGCCTTCCCATATTAGCAGCCACACTCCTTACAGATGAGAAGTGCGTTATTAAGAATGCACCTTTACTGGGCGATGTCTTTACTATGTTAAAGATCCTTCGCTTCCTGGGTAAGACCACTGTTATTAAAGACAGCACAATAGAGATATTACCCAGGAAAGAGCGCAGCCACATTGCCCCGTATGAACTTGTAAGCACTATGCGCGCATCAATCTGCGTATTAGGTCCATTACTAGCCAGGATGAAGAAGGCAGAGGTCTCATTCCCAGGCGGATGCGTAATAGGCCCGAGGCCTATAGATCTACACCTGAAAGGCATGAGAACACTCGGCGCCAAGCTCGATGTCAAAGAAGGGTATATAGTAGGTACAGCAAAGAAGCTTCGCGGCAATCACGTATATCTAGGCGGCCATTTTGGATCGAGTGTGCTCGCCACAGCAAATATAATGATGGCAGCCACAATGGCAAAAGGCAAAACCGTTATAGAGAATGCCGCCTGTGAGCCGGAAGTAGTAGATTTGGCTAACTTTTTAAACAAA
>CAYLIX010000152.1:0-3537 GCA_964383775.1 uncultured Planctomycetia bacterium | reverse complement strand
ATAAAAGGGGGAATTATGCAACGCAGAATAGGCTTCTCTTTGGTGTTGGCTATTTCGATTATAAGCATGGCCCTTATAAGCTGCACACCTGCAGCATCACAGGAAAACCTGAATGAAACCAAGGCTGCACCTGACTTTACCCTTCAGGATTTGAATGGCCAGGAGGTATCCTTATCACAGTTCAAAGGAAAGGCTGTCCTCATCGTCTTCTGGGCCTCATGGTGTCCGCCTTGCAGAAAAGAGATCCCTGAATTAAAAGAGATCTACCATAAATATAAAGACGATAAAGTAAAGCTTCTCGCAATAAATGTCCAGGAGTCGCCCAAGAAGGTCACTTCTTTTGCTAAAAGCCAAGATATACCATATACCACGCTTTTAGATAGAGATGGGCAAGTAGCCAGAAAATACGGAGTCCAAGGCATACCGTACATGGTAATTACGGATAAGACAGGTGCAATTTATTACGAAGGCCACAGGCCACATAGCGGCTTAATGCCTGTATTAGCAAAATTACTGGAATAAATAATGGAGGAGGGTTGGATGAAGAGGATATTCGCATTAATTATGGTTATGGTATTATTGTCTGGGTGTGCACTAACAACAATACAACCTTACAAGAAATCGAAGAAGGTTGCGACAGAACCCGTAAGAAAGAGCGTAGTCGAGAAGGTGAAAGAGGTCTTTGTAGAGAAAGCTGCTGTTGTAATCGCTGAGGAGAAGGAAGAGATACTGCCCGTAGAAGAGAAAGAGACAGTCCTCGATGCAGAGGAAGATCTCGATATAAAATAAGGCGGTGTAAATCAATGTCAATAAGAGAAGGTGTTAAAGACTTTGTTGTAGGGCTGATAGTAATAACTTTATGCGCAATATTGACGATACTACTTATACTTCTCTGGCCTTTTATTGCTGTAGTGGGTTGGTTTGTCATTATGCTGCTCTTTGTAGCAATAGGTATATTAATTGCATTTGCAGCTGTAACCATAGTAGGTAGGTTTGTGCGTGGTTCCTACAAGAAGAGGTAAGAAAGGTCACATGCGCATTCTCATAAGCCTTATAATTATGGTTTCGTTCATTGTCATAACTTCAGATTCCTGTGCTGAATATATACGCGCAACAAATGAAGATGAGCTAATAATGGTCTCTTCTGAATCTGAGGTACGCATGGGCAAATCTCTTGCAAAGAGCGTTGAGAAGAAGTTTGGGCTTGATGATGATGCAACATTGCAAGAGAAGATAGATAAGATGGGGCAGCGCATTGCAGTTGTATGCGACAGAAGAGACATTACATATCATTTCAAGGTGCTTGAAGGCAAGGAGCTGGATCCTGAGAGGCGGATAAATGCATTTGCCTTGCCGGGTGGGTATGTATATATCTTCAGAGATATGATAGAGCTTATGGAGAATGACGACGAGATAGCTGGCATATTGGCCCATGAAGTGGGTCATATTGCTGCAAAGCATAGCGTAAAGAAGCTCCAGGGCTCTTATGCCACATTGGCCCTTATTCTATTAAGCGGCACAGTACCTACCGACAGAGAGACTATGGCAAAGACAAATGCCGCAGTAGGACTTCTCATGACATCATACTCAAGAGAAGATGAAGCTATAGCGGATAAGCTGTCTGTAAAGTATATGAAAGCGGCAGGATATGACCCAAAGGCTGTGATTAGCTCTTTTGATAAGATGATAGAATTGCAACAAAAAGCCCCTATAAAGAGATACACGGCTTACAGAAGCCATCCCTACTACGCAGAACGAAAAGCCCTTGCAAAGAAAGAGATCTACGGATCCATGGAATTTGTTGATTTTATAAATGAGCCTACCACGTTAGGGGAAAAATAGAATCGGAGGTATGGTGATGTGCAAATCTTGTGGTTGTAAAAATAGACCGAAGAAATAAGTATAGTTTGGCAAAGAGAGAATTTTCATCAGGTGGTATAGTTATAAGAAGGGATGGAGATCTCTTCAGTGTCCTTTTAATTAAGGATAGCTATGGCCATTGGACCTGGCCGAAAGGACATATAGAAAAGGGCGAATCAGCCAAAGATGCGGCGATACGCGAAATTGAGGAAGAGACCGGCATAGATGATGCCACCATATTAAGTAAGATCGGCAATACTAACTATTACTATAAACGCGATGATTTATTAATATATAAAACAGTCCACCTATACCTTTGCGAGACAAATAAGGAAGAATTGAATATTCAGATGAGTGAGATTAAGGCGGGTAAGTGGTTTACGCCCAAAGAAGCCCTATCCAGAGTAGAATACAGAGGCGCAAAAGGCCTTCTAAAGAAAGCCCTGAGCAAACTTAGAACACTGATGATCATAGTACTAGCTCTTAGTTGCCTCAGTACAGCTTATGCAGATACAGTCAAGCTAAGTGACAAGAAGACCATAAAAGGGATCGTAATTGAAAACTACGCAGATAGAATACTCTACTCCACAATAGATGGTGAGATTGAAATTTTAAAATCTAATATAGAACGTATAGAATACGATGAACCTTTCGACAATCTCATAGGCTTAGGTGATTCTGCTTTTGAAAGGGGATACTATAAATCCGCACTAAAGTATTATCTCATGGCGCAAGAGATAGCGCCCACGATAAAATCCTTAAATGATAAGATCTATCACACAGAGACTATCATATATAAGACACCTGAGATTAAGAAGAGGTCTCATCTAGCGCTAAAGAATGAGGTGATCTCTTATCCAAATTCAAAGAGTCCCACTAGTGAGAATCTGAGCCCGTATGATATGCTACGAAAAGAGCTCGGCATATCTGTGGCAAGTAAACCAGATGGCATGTTATACATAAAAGGCTTAATAAAAGATTCGCCATTTAAAAAAGGTGGAATATTAAAGAATGATCGCATAGTATCTGTCTGGAGTAAACTCTGCAAATATCTTACCTTAAAAGAGCTATATAACCTACTTGCAGATCCCCATGAGTCAATAATTACATTAATGATAGAAAGAAGAATTACCTTAAAGGACGAGCTTCCCTTTGGCGCTAAGCTCAGAATGGATTGGGAGGGTGCAATAGTAGAGAGTGTTACTAAGACGGGTGCAGCAGCAAAGGCAGGGATAAAGAAGAATGATATGATAGTGGGTATAGCAGATAAGAGAATAAGATATACACCCCTTAACACAGCCTTAGGTTGGATTGATAAGAGAACCCCAAAAACATCTATTGATATACAAAGAAAACTTACAATATTCAAAGAGAGATAGGAGAGAACTATGCCGCGGATAAGGCGAAGACAATATTTGATAAAACCTTCTTTTCAGCTGTTCTATTCAGGCATCATACTATTTACAGCATCTATCGTAGCCATCGTCTGTGTCTTAACAACATACTATTGGTCTGCCAGCCTATTGGGAGAGAAGCTAGCACATGTCTATCCACAGGGGAGGCTCATCACAGTCCTAAATGAGATCAATGTAATTATAATGCTGCGCCTATTGCTTCTTGCGCCTATAGTACTCGTTATAGGAATCTTTATGTCGCATAGGATAGCTGGACCAGCCT
>CAYLIX010000151.1:0-3572 GCA_964383775.1 uncultured Planctomycetia bacterium | reverse complement strand
GCTCCCTGCTCTATATCCTTACTCTCTATGCCAGCCTCTGCGAAACATTATCTCACTGCATTTATAGGAAAGGAGCTATCATGCTTCTTGCGTGTAAAGCGCTCTTCCTGTGCTGCTGCCACCACTTTCCCATCGCCTAAAAGGGCTGCTGCGCTGTCATGATAAAATGCAGATATGCCTAAGACAAACTTCATTCTATATACCTTGAAACTTCTTTAGATAACTCTTCTGCCAAGACTTCATTTGCTATTGCCGTAAGATGGACTGAATCATAATAGACCGCCTTCTTACCCATATCGTCGACTATTGCCTGCGCATTAAGATAACCTGCATTATGCTCCAGGCTAAGATTATAGAGCATCTCATTCATTAAAGAATATCCCTTAGTAAAGAGTGATAGGTTCCACATATTATCATTATCGAGCCAGCGCGTATTAATACCTTCTTGGGCCATTAATCTATCCTGGTCAACAGCAAAGTGATTGAGTTTTAGGCCCTTTAGATCTACTCTCTCATGGCCTAAAAGTTTTTTATTTGTAGCTATTTATGGTGGCTGGTGCAAAAAAAAGTCAGGTAAATTACGTTCCTTGCATGCCAGGATTATCATCTCAATATTCTCAAGATAAGCCCTAAGCCCCAGGTCCATTCTTAGGGATTGTCTGTGACTTGCAGCTTCTGCCTTGGCAATGTAATCAGACTTCCACCCTTCTATATCTCTTCTGGCATTTACAAGTCTTATAAGCTTGCGCCCCTTCTTAATAAGCCTCTTTGTATTGGGCATCAATGATGAGAATCTCTTAATGAGCATTGGGGAGTTAATTATGCCTTCTCTTTGATGAAGGTTCCAATATCCCTTAAGCTCATTATGGCCTATATATGCCTTAAAGATCTTGTCAGCAAAGATATGGCAATAGTCATTATATCCGTCAAAGGTGATTACCATATCTGGCGCATGCCTGGTAAGTTCAAGCTTAAAGAGGAGGTATTCCTGAATAGATGTATAGCTATTTGCACCATAATTTGTCACGATAAAGTTTATGTCAGGGTAGGTCTTATTTAGAATCGCCTCCAGATAGGCTGGCATAGTCTCATAATCTGCATTTGCAGGGTCGCCAAAGAGCGCAGAAGAACCAAAGGCCCATATATGATAATCTCTCGAAGCCTCTTTCTCAATGGCATTGCCATTCTCTCTTATGCCTCTCTCGTTTACATTAACAAATCTTGATTGGAAGGGTTTGTTGTGGTACATAAGGAAGGACTTAAATAGATAATTATCCTCTTTGAATCTAGTATGGTCATCAAATATAGCGATGTCTGAGATGTATTGCGCGCTCCTCTGCTCCTTTAAGTACGCCTCATAAGAGATCTCTTCATTATTTGGCTTATCTGGCTTATTGAGGGTTGAGTGGAGCTTAAAGATTAAGAGGGAGACCCCTTCAATAGCAATTAATATCAATACTAATGTAATAATATTATATATAATAAGCTTACGACTAGACATGCCATCCCTTTCATTGTTCACATATTGAACAGTATTGTACAATATTTGAACAAGGGCTGTCAAGCAAATATTTTAGGAATATTCAAAAGGCAGGTTTTTACTCTAGGCTTAATCTTATATGTAATAATTGTACAGTTTAAGTGAAACCTCTTTTATAGAGGCCTCATCTCTCTTAGTAAAGAAGTGGTTCTTCCACTGAGTCCTGTCATTTCTACTGGGAGTAGGTAGTGTAAGCGGCCTATCCTCCTTAACAAACCCGGAATTGGTCATAAGATACGCAGAATAGCCAAATCCCTTCATAAGATTGAATATATCCTGCTTATCCTTGTCATTTATCATAAGCTCTATAATAAAGTCTACAGATCTTCTATCCAGTATTTGGCTCGATGCCTTAAGTATATTCAGCTCATTTCCTTCGCAATCGAGCTTAATGAGCACATTTTCATTTCTATTGTCCAAGATCTCGGGCAAGGTTATAGTGCTTACTTCAAATGTCTTATATGGCAGATTATCATAGACGCCACCGCTCGACTTGAATGAATTTATAGAGGATGCAGATGATGCAAGCTTAGAACTCGTCTTTGCCGTAGGATAATACATGGTGAGTCTTTCATTGCTACGGCTATGCAAAGCCTTGTCTATGAGCTTGAAGTCTAAATTGTTTAAAGTTTTGAGTTTATTGATATACTCTATATTCTCAGGAAACGGCTCTATGGCGATTATATCAGCCTTTTCAAAGAAGACCTTACCCAATACAGAGTAAAACCCAACATTTGCCCCGCCATCAATAAATGCATCAATCCTCCAGGGGTAATTCTCCATAAGGGTGACGACCTCCCCTTCATATGATCTATATCCACTACATGCTATTTCACAAAGAAGGTTGGATGCATCTATATCTGGAAATGTAATACGTCTATCTTTGAGACTAAAAGTCGTCTCTTTTAAGAGCTTGCATCTTATAAGCTCTCTTACTATCTTCTTTCTTAAGAGATCAGGGATATTACTCATGTTTTGCACCCTTTATCAGAGAATTGAGCATTATATCGTCGGATATACCCTCTGCATATATATATACCATCTTTTTAAAAACTTTAGGATAATGAGATGGGTAATATTTACTATTTATATATCTATCCTTTAAGGTACCTTTGAATGACATATCTCCAGTAGGTATATATTCATTCTTCTTCATTTCTTTAAAAAAACGCAGCCTATATAATGTCTTGGAAGGATCATTATTACATTCAAGGATCGCCCTATAATAATACTTGCCACTCATCGCCTCTAACCTATTTCTAAATCCAATAAAGCGGCCATCTGGAAATAGTAGGCTCTTTTGTCTAATCTGCCTTGACCTAAAGTATATCTTATTAAAGCGCTCTATCGTCTCTTTGTTTACATATATATTGTGCGCATTGATAACCAGAGGAGTTACTATATACAGCGCAATAATAGATAATATCAGGGGTATGAGCTTCTTCTTCACAATGATACCTCTTCCTTAATTTAGTATATTATAACAAAAAGCAGTACTATTTGCAATTTTCTTTGCCAGGGAGTATAATCATGGACATGGAAACAAAGAAGGCACTCTTAATATGGCCACCCTTGATCACTGCCCACCATCTGCCTCTAGGCATCCCCTCTCTTGTTAGCTACCTAAAGAAGAATGGCAAGGGGGATGTAATTTCACTCGATCTTAATATGGCATATATCAAGGCGCTTAGATGCTTCTATCCTCTATATATGTTTAATAAGCGTTACCATGGCATGGTAGGCAATATAACGAAATCCATAAATAAGACCCAGGGTAAAAAGCTAAAAAGACCTCTCTGGAAGAGGTCGCTCGGCTGGGCACACAGGGCCTTGAATAGAAATGTGAATAATGCCCTGGATTTCATGATAGGAAGGATTAAGCGCTCTATACCCTGGTCCCTTGAATCTATCATATCAGCCAGCATGGATAAGACTCATGGCCATTACTACAAAAAATTACGCGCAATCCTAAGATCAAACTTAAAAGATAGAAGCCCCTCTATAGTCGTCATATCAGCCGTCTACCCGGAAC
>CAYLIX010000150.1:0-3576 GCA_964383775.1 uncultured Planctomycetia bacterium | reverse complement strand
TGTTCTGGCCGATGGTAAAACCGTTTTACGCAATGCCGCCTGTGAGCCGGAAGTAGTAGATGTGGCATTTTTCTTATGGAAGATGGGCGCTAAGATAAAGGGCATTTCAAGCCACACAATAGAGATAACAGGCGTAAAGAGATTAAAAGGAGTGACATACACTGTAATACCCGACCGCATAGAAGCAGCCACCTTTATGATGGCGGCAGCTATAACAAAGGGCGATATTACAGTAAGGCGCGTAAAGCCAAACCATTTAAATTGCATTATCGATGCATTAAGACAAAGCGGTCTTAAAGTCGCAAGGACAAAGGATACAATAAACGTTCAATACAAAAAGAGGCTGAGGCCCATGGACATAACTACTCTGCCATATCCAGGATTTCCGACGGATGTCCAGGCACAGATGGCGAGCGTAATGTCTGTAACTCAAGGTATAAGCCTCATTACAGAGAAGATATATCCAAAGAGATTTATACATATAAGCGAATTAAATAGAATGGGCGCAGACATTAAGCTCGAAGGCCCTACAGCCATAGTGCGCGGGGTAAAGCACCTAAGCGGTGCCCCTGTAATGGCATCGGATCTCAGGGCGAGCGCAGCCTTAATATTGGCTGGACTCGTAGCAAAAGGAAAGACCGAGATATCGCGCATATATCACTTAGACAGGGGATATCAGAGAATAGAGAAGAAACTCAATTCATTAGGCGCCAGGATCTGGCGCGACAAGGAATAAAAAGACGGAGGAACAATGGCAGTAGTAATCAGACTTAAAAGAATAGGCACTACAAAACGCGCAGTTCACAGAGTCGTTGTAACCGACTCAAGAAACCCAAGAGACGGCCGCTTCATAGAAGAGATCGGATACTATGACCCGCGCAAAGACCCGGCTGTAATCACGATAAAGGGTGAGCGGGCAAAGTACTGGCTCGGTGTGGGCGCAAAGCCAAGCGTACAGGTAAAGTCTCTCTTAAAGAAGGCCGGGATATAAATATAAAGAGGATGCTCGCTTCGCATAGGAGGCGCCATAATGGGGACGTTTCTGAGCGAAGCGAATGAAACGTCCCCTACAAAAAAGCGCCGACGAAAAACGCATATGAAAATTGACATACTGACATTATTCCCGACCATGTTTGATAGCGTACTAAATGAGTCCATTATAAAGCGCGCCCGCACATCCGGCCGCGTAAAGATTGGCATACACAACCTGCGGGATTGGACGCACGACAAGCGCAAGACCGTTGATGACAAGCCATTTGGCGGCGGCGCAGGCATGGTAATGAAGCCGGAACCGCTCTTTGAAGCTGTGGATGACTTGAAAAAGAAGAAGACGAGTATAGTAATCCTTACACCACAAGGCAAGAAGCTCGATCAGAAGCTTGCAAGACGCCTGGCAAAGAAGCAGCATCTTATCATGATCTGCGGCCACTATGAAGGAATTGATGAGAGGGCAAGAAGACACCTTGCCACAGAGGAGATCTCAATAGGCGACTATGTATTGACTGGTGGTGAGATACCTGCGCTCGTTCTCATAGATACGCTTGTACGCCTTATACCCGGTGTATTAGGCCACAAAGACTCAGCTAAGTTTGAATCGTTTGAACAAGGCCTTTTAGAGTACCCACAATATACAAGGCCTGCTATATATAGAGGAAAGAAGGTACCAAAAGTGCTCTTAAGCGGAGACCATAAGAAGATCAAAGAGTGGCGAGAGAATGAATCGACCAAAAGGACAAAGAAGCGCCGCCCAGACATATTAAGACAAAGGAAAGGATAAGACCAATGAATAAAGGAAAGATGATCAGGGATTTTGAAAGTAACTACGCAAAGAAGGATATACCCAAGTTCAGGGTAGGGGACACCGTAGAAGTGCACGTAAAGATCGTAGAAGAAGGCAAGAAGCGTATCCAGATCTTTGAAGGCACAGTCATAGGCCGCAAGGGATCCGGCATACGTGAGACCTTTACAGTGCGGAAAGTCTCCTATGGTGAAGGTGTTGAGAGGGTCTTCCCTGTACATTCACCCAATATTGAAAAGATAGTCATATCAAAGAAGGGCAGTGTAAAGAGGGCAAAGCTGTACTATATCAGAGGTAAGCTTGGCAAGAAGACTAAGATCGAAGGCGAAGACCAGGAAGATGCTGCTACGCCACGAGAAGAGGGCGCAAAGTAGAGGATTCCGCCTTATTGCAGGCATAGATGAGGCGGGCAGGGGCCCATTAGCAGGCCCTGTGGTCGCCTCTGCTGTAATCATCAAAGATCCCCGCTTTACCAATAGAATCGACGATTCAAAACGCCTCACACCTAGGCAACGCAACCTGGCCTACCAG
The DNA here is from genome assembly GCA_964383775.1 of uncultured Planctomycetia bacterium. GTDB lineage: Bacteria > Omnitrophota > Gorgyraeia > JABMRJ01 > JABMRJ01 > CAYLIX01. The sequence continues at coordinate 1,247 of CAYLIX010000150.1, read as the reverse complement.
GAAATCTTTAAAAAGAGCATAGTAAGTATAGGCATTATAGGCCATAAGGCCATTGATAGAGTAAATATCAGGCAGGCTACTATCCTCGCCATGCAAAAAGCAGTCTCAAACCTCAAGATTACCCCAGATCTTCTTCTTATTGACGGCCGCATTACACTAAATCTCCCATATTCCCAAAGATCAATAGTAAAAGGAGACACAAAATCCCTATCAATAGCCGCAGCATCCATCATTGCCAAGGTTACTCGCGATCAAATCATGCTTAAATACCACAATACTTACCCAAAATATAGATTTGACCTGCACAAGGGTTATGGCACGACCCTGCACATAAAAAGTCTTAAGAAACATGGACTCTGCCCAATTCATCGAAAGTCCTTTAAAAGTCCTGCCTATCGAAAGTCTTGAAAAAGTAGATGCAAATCTTATCTCCGTCGACAAAAAAGCAGACTATCTTCCCTGCGTAAACCTATCAGAAACCCAGTTATTAATTCTTGATAACTTACCACACCTTGACAAATTATAAAACATCAGGTATACTTTATATCACCCTGTATAAAAGAACTATACTATATATAAAATACTAGAACGAAGACAAAACCTAATCACAACCGAGAGGCACAAAGTGAAACAAACCGTAATGACTGTCCGCGAAGTCGCAAAGTATCTCAAAATGAAACCAGTCACCATCTATAAACACGCACAAGAGGGCAAACTTCCAGCTTTTAAAGTAGGTGCTACCTGGCGCTTTAAGCGCAAGACTATTGATAAGTGGATTGAGACGCAAGAAAGTAGAAAAAACGACAAAGCAGCTATGCTTGCACTTGATAAATTACGCGATAATATGAAAAGATTAATCTCTGATATTGCAAATATACCTATGGCAACTATTAGTGATTCTGCAAATTTGCAAGATGATTTAGGGATAGATTCATTCGCTACTACAGAAATCTTAGTGGCTGCAGAACAAAAGTTTAATACTATAGTTAACCCAGATGAACTGTTCAACATAAGAACATTTGGAGATGTTCTAACATTAGCACAGAGGCATATTGCGCAATAAGCTATGAATGACAATATACTGTTAACTGGAGGTACTGGGTTTTTAGGTTCTTTTCTTTTGAGAAAACTGCTTTGCGATGATATGAAAAGAATAAAGCAGGTTACCGTGCTCACCAGGGGAGCAACTGAACAGGAAGCAGAAAAGCGAATACACAATGTTTTAAAACCCATTTTATTACCAAGGC
>CAYLIX010000149.1:0-3589 GCA_964383775.1 uncultured Planctomycetia bacterium | reverse complement strand
CTATCCAGCTGAGTTACAGGCACGCAATATATGGTTATTTATACCAAAAAATGGCCTAAAAAGCAAGGTACTTTGTGGGATTGTCTTGCCTTCCTTCCCCTCTTCTGTTAATATATTAGGCAATCATGAAACAAAGTAGATCCATATATCAACGGATGCTCAATGACCGATTCTCTCTCTATCGGCCATGGATACCTGTATGTAAGGCCATTGAGGCAGAAGCAATAAGGGGGATTAGTCTCCCTGGTCCTGTTTTGGATATAGGCTGCGGCAATGGTACCTTTGCCTCTTATTATCTAAAAGAGAAGGCTGATACAGGGCTCGATTATGACCCAAAGGCAGTGGCTGGCGCAAGAAAGAAAGGGATCTATAGAGAGGTTGTAGTAGGAGATGCGAGTGACTTGCCCTTTGAGAATGATAGATTTCAAAGCATAGTAAGCATATGCGTAATAGAGCATATACCAGATATCTCCAAAGTACTCTCTAATACCTTTAGGGTACTTAAAAAAGGTGGGGGGTTTGTATTTACTGTACCTAGTGTAGACTTTGGAAAATTTTTATTCGGAGCAAGATTATTAAGCCTATTTGGTCTCAAAGGCCCTGCAAAGAGATACGCGGATAGCAAAAACGATAGAAGTGGCCATCTTCATGTATATGACAGTGTTGAATGGACAAGACTTTTAAATAAGAGTGGTTTTGATGTTGAAGATATAAGTTACATATTTCCTGGTGATGCAGTATTTTTGTGGAGCTTTTTTCACTCCCTGCCATTCAGGATAATATTCCTACCATTCAGGCTTTTACGGGATTTGAAGATCAAATTTGTGGACAATATTTTAAGATCAATTTTGAGCCTCTTCTTATCCGGATGGATAAGCAGGCGATCCCATCCTTCCAAAACTTCCGGCGGCTACCTCTTGATAACAGCAAAAAAATAGGGACGGGGCATTTTGCAATCGGCGGCCTGTCCCAGATTTGAACTCAGGGATGTCCCTAATAATAAACTTGGGCCTGCCCTTTATTTTTTTAGCAGCTTATTCAATCCTGCCTTTTCCAAAAATGTTTCTCTTCCTATTTCTTCTATTAGGAGCGCTAGTCTTTGTCTGGGCTTGGCATTTTCCTTGTAAAACTTTACTACCTTCTCGATTACAGACAAGACGTCATCTGCTGTACATACCTTATCCAGTTTAAAACCTATTCTTGGGGTTGTGCCGCCGCATCCCCCGAGATAGATCGTATAGCCCAATACCCTCTCTCCATCTCTGGTCCCTGCCTGGCCATGTATGCCTATCTCAGAGGCTTCTGCGCGTGTGCATTTATTTGGGCATCCGGATATAGCTATCTTGAATTTATGCGGCTGGTCCATTCCGCATACTATGCCGAGTTCCTTCTCTATCCTCTCAAATAAAGCAAACGTATCTACAAGCCCTCTTTTGCACCAGTTATTGCCTGGACAAGCTGTAGTTGCACGTATTCTCGGGCCTGAAGTCCCTAGCTTGATATCTTTGGAGATCAACTCTCTTTCCACCTTATCAATATCCTCAAACTTTATATATGGTATCTCTATACCCTGGCGAGTTGATGTATGTATTGTGCCGGTTGCATACTTTTTTGATATCCCCGCCAGTGCTGAAATCTGTTCTGGTGAATAAACACCTTTGGCTGTTCTCGTCCTCAATATAAAATACCCCTCTTGCCTCTGTCTTAAAAAGCCTCTTTTCTTCAAGGCATCATAATCTATCTTTTCCATTATACTTTGCCTCCCTTTATATATCTTAGCGAACTATCTATCGCCTTTACAGTCTCTTCTATCTCCTTTTTACTATGGGAAAACGATACAAAATTTGATTCATATTGTGACGGAGCCAGGTGTATTCCTCTCTTAAGAAGGTCCCTGTAAAATTTACTGAATAAACCCTTCTTTTGAAAGCGTATGCTAAAAATCGTATCATACCTACAGATCTCTATCTTTATACCTGACTTACGTGCGCTCTCTTTAATCTTATCTGTAAGGTATTTAGTCATCTCTTTAAGCTGTGTATAATCTTTCTTCAGTGACTTTAATCTATTGAGTGTTGCAATACCTGTTTGCATGACTATAGGATTACCTGAAAACGTAGATGCCTGGTATACGCCTCCCAGTGGCGCAAGCTTATTCATGATAGCTGTCCTTGCACCGTAAGCACCTATGGGCAATCCCCCGCCAATGATCTTCCCAAGGCATATTATATCAGGTGTTATCTTTAGTCTCTTTGCCACAGATCCATAAGAAAAGCGAAAACCTGTAATAACTTCGTCAAAGATAAGCAGTGCCTTATATTTCGATGTAATAGTTCTTAGGTATTTTAAGAACTCTTTGTTAGGAAGTGTAACGCCGTAATTTCCTCCTACGGGCTCTATGATTACACCTGCTATATCACTGCCATAAACCTTAAATATATCCCTGATACGTCTTTTATCCCCATAAGGGGCAATTATAGTATGACGTATAAAATCTTTTGGTACTCCTTCACTTGAGGCAAGTCCCATTGATGCAAGCCCTGAGCCTGATTGGGTCAATAGAGAGTCTGCATGTCCGTGGTACGAATGCTCGAATTTTACTATCTTGTTACGTCTTGTAAAGCCGCGTGCCAGCCTAAGGGCACCCATGACAGCCTCTGTTCCCGACGTAGTAAACCTTATCTTATCTATAAAAGTTATGGCCCCCTTTATCTCTTTTGCAAGCTCTACTTCAAGCTTATGAGTAGCACCAAAACCAAATCCTGAATCTATACTATTCTTTAAAGCATGTGTAACTGCCTTAGGGGCGTGGCCCAGGATTATACCACCATATGCAAGGACATAGTCTATGTAAGAATTTCCATCATAGTCATAGATCATTGAGCCTTTGCCGCGCTTTATTGGTATCGGTTCTCCACCAGACGCGCGCACAGGGCTATCCACCCCTCCTACGAGATGATGAATAGCTTCTCTATAGAGCTCTCTTGTTTTGTTGTATCTTCTCTTTGCCACAATATATTTCCTTCTTTATTGATCCATCTTGCTATATCTTTTGCATGATAGGTAATGATTATGTCTGCGCCTGCCCTCTTTATACTGGAGATGATTTCATATACTATTCTTTCTTCATCCCAATAACCCAGTTCTGCTCCAGCTTTAACCAAAGAGTATTCACCGCTTACATTGTAAGCCGCAAGTGTAGTATTATACTTCTCTTTTGCCTCTCTTATAATATCGAGATATGCAAGGGCTGGCTTTACCATGACAATATCTGCACCTTCTCTTATATCGTCTCCAATCTTTCTTAAGGCACCTTCCCTGTCATTATAATCCAATTGATAACTGCGCCTATTGCCAATCTTCGGTGATGAATCTGCTATATCCCTGAAGGGGCCATAAAAACTGGATGCAAACTTAGCAGAGTACCCGAGTATCTTTGTATCCCCGTATCCATTGTTATCCAATGTCTCTCTTATAGAGAGCACCTGTCCTTTTGCCATGGCTGACGGAGCTACATAGTCTGCGCCTGCTGCAGCATGAGTAAGCGCTGTCTTTGACAATGCTGCTAAGGTGGATCTATTCTCTATTA
>CAYLIX010000148.1:0-3607 GCA_964383775.1 uncultured Planctomycetia bacterium | reverse complement strand
TATAGACTACAACCATGAAGATATAAACGATAATATATGGATCAATGCTGGAGAGGATTTAGATGGTAATGGCAGAATAGATTCATCTGACTACAATGGCGTAGATGATGATGGAAATGGCTATATAGATGATATGCGGGGCTGGGATTTTGTAAATAGAGATAATGATCCGCTCGATGATCATGCCCATGGCACGCATGTTGCCGGCATAGCAGCTGCTGAGGGAGATAATGGTGTAGGCATAATAGGTGTTGCATGGTCGAGTGAGGTTATCCCTGTAAAGGCATTAAATAATTATGGAAATGGTGCATCAGACATGTTGGCAGAGGCCGTACTATATGCCGCAAAGCTTGAGACTAATGGCTCTAAGGTAAAGGTTATAAGTAATAGCTGGGGTATGCTCTTCCCGAATGGGCTTGTGCAAGATGCTGTAGATTATGCAAATGGCGTAGGTTGTGTTGTAGTGGCGGCAGCAGGAAACGAGAGCATGTCCATAAGGATATATCCAGCCGGGTATGACAATGTAATCGCAGTAGGCGCAAGCGACCCAGATGACTATAAGGTAGACTTCTCAAACTTTGGCGCATGGGTAGATGTTATGGCGCCGGGTAAGGATATACTCTCGCTACGGGCCGATGGTACAGATGAAGGCACTAGTATCAATTCCAAATATACACGCTGGGAAGGCACAAGTATGGCTACGCCTTTTGTTGCGGGTTTAAGCGCGCTTGTCTTATCGAATAACTCAAACTTTAGCAATGAAGATGTTGCGGATATCTTGAGGATGTCCGCTGAGGAAGACGCAGGCAAGGCCGGATGGGACTTCTATGCCGCTTACGGCAGGGTTAATATGAACAATGCAATCTCTATGGATAGTATCCCAGATTTAACGGGAGCCGTAACCGCCCCGGACTATGAAACTGCAATCAAAGATGACACGGTATCTGTAGATGGCACAGCCAGAGGAGATGATTTCCTAAGTTATTCTCTTGAATACGCACCTTCTTCAATGCCATATTTTGAAACATGGAGCGAGATTGCAACGAGCACTAGTAAGGTCACAAATGGCCAGCTTGGCAGCTGGGACACAGAGAATCTTGATGACGGTCTATATACTTTAAAGTTAGTTATATCTGGTAAAGATGGTTATAGCAAAAGAGTCTACACAAGGCGCGTATTAATAGCAAAGGACGAAGAGGACGGTTGGCCGATCAAACTCGATGGTAGGATCTCTTCAGCAGTCTCCGTGGTCGATGTTGACAAGGATGGAAAGAGCGAGATAGCTGTAGGTGCCATGGGAGATGGGGATGAGGATGGATTATATTATCTTCTTAATTATAATGGGATAGACAAAGCCGGCTGGCCCAAGACCACAGAAAACCACTATGACACCTCTCCAGCCTTGGCAGATCTTGATGACGATGGTTATAAAGAGTATGTTACCTTATCGATAGAGGAGAATAATAATAAAGTCTTTGTCTGGGATTATGAGGGTGAACGCGTAACTAATTGGCCGCAGACGTATAACGAGAGCATTTTGCCAATCCCGGCACCCCTATTAGGACTATACTATACCAAAATAAAACCCGTCACTATCTTCGATGTAAATAATGATGACTATCCAGACATACTGACTCAGCACACAGATACACTCCGGATATACAATAATGATGGCAGCCTCGTAACCGGATGGCCTGCAACGCCAGATTTACCGAATGATAAGTGTGCAACATATAGTGGATATGGAGAGACAGCCATATTAAAGGATAAGGTATCCGGTGATAACAAGATCATCATCCCTCTTATGGTAGATGAGAATAATGAAGATGGCTCAAATGTAAGATACTACGCAGCTATGTTTGGCTTCAATGGCGATGGTACTGAGGTTGATGGATGGCCTATTGAGTTTCCTTTTGATAGGTTCTCTGAAGCTTCAAGTGCAGCAGGTGATATAGATGGCGATGGTAAAGATGAAGCCGTATTTGCCATCTTGGGTCATACATTCGATTATAACGATCCCGATGACGAAGATTATTTCGATATTATATACAACCTCTATATTACTGCGCTAAATGAAGACGGTACCACAGTAGATGGCTGGCCTGAGACACCCGTAGAGAGCGTTAACTTTGCTTTTCAATTTCCTGGGGTGGTTATTGCAAATATAGACAATACACCCTTACCAGAGATAATCGTTACCGGATACGATAGAGAGAAGAATGTTTCCTCTATATATGTATACAAGGCTGATGGTACACCTGTCTCTGGATGGCCCAAGGACTATACTGAAGGCAGATATGTCTCTGAACCTATAGTAGGCGATGTGGATAATGATGGCACTATCGAAATACTATTCTCTATGACCGATGCTCAAAGATACAACGGCATCTTAAGCCTTCCAAGGACCATGGCTGAGGCATCGGAAAGGACCCCATATTTTTCAGGGGATCTTTATATTATAAAGCTAAAGGATGATGGCTCAATCTTAAGCGAAGATACGATTAATACTGGATTCTCAACCTATGCCCCAGTACTATGCGATATGGATGGAGATGGTAAGACTGAGATAATCCTGGCCGACTACAATGGCTGGGTTCATGCGTGGGAACTCGGAGATTATGATGCGGTAAACATGGAGTGGCCCATGTATCGCCATGATTCCCAGCATACAGGTATATATAAGGATATAAAAGCCCCTGATAAGCCGATTATAACCTCACCGGAAGATGGATTCTATACTAATGATACCACACCTGACATAGAAGGTACTGCAGAGGCCAGCTCTACTGTAGAGATATCTGATGGAAACGGTTCCTGGGGCACAACTACTGCCACATCAGGTGGATTATTTAGTTATACGCCAGCAGAACTTACAGAGGGTACATATACTATAACTGTAACTGCCACAGATATAGCGAGGAATACTTCCACAGCCTCTGATCCCGTTACATTTACAGTGGATACGACAAAACCTGATAAGCCAGTTATCACAGATCCTGCAGATAATGACATCATTAATATTACCCAGCCAGAGATTAAGGGCACAGCAGAGAGCAATTCTGCTGTGGAGATATTTGATGGCACAGACTCACTAGGTACTACCATAGCCGATGGCAATGGTGACTTTAGCTTCACACCTACTGCACCCCTTGATGAAGGCGATCATACCTTAACTGCTGAAGCGACTGATGCAGCAGACAATACTTCAGATGCCTCAGACCCAATTACAATAACTATAGATAGTGTGGACCCGGATGATATTACTAACCTAGGGGATTCAGGCTCCAGGACCACCTCGACCTCAGAGCTTACAGCAACCTGGGACGCAGCCACAGATGCTAGCCCAAGCTCTGGCATAGATAAGTATCAGTATGCAGTAGGAACGAGCTCAGGCGCCACAGATACGCGCGACTGGACAGATCATGATACGACCTCATTAACAGCCGATAGTCTCTCACTTGCGCAAGGAGAGACTTACTATATCTCAGTAAAGGCCATAGATAATGCTGGTAACGAAAGTAGCCCTGTTTCAACCGATGGAATACTTGTAAACGTAACTGACCCTCTGTTCGATTCAGTTTCACCAGATACCTATACTATAGTCTTT
>CAYLIX010000147.1:0-3618 GCA_964383775.1 uncultured Planctomycetia bacterium | reverse complement strand
TTCCTTCCCAGGAGCACGGTTTCACACTCAAAACCGAAGAGCTGGATAAATTATAACTGCGGGGTGAGATTATGAAGATTGCAATAGTAGGACCCGGTGCTATTGGATCATTGTTCGGTGCATATTTAGCAAAAGCCAAAGAGGAAGTATATTTTCTCGATTATAACCAAAAGCGTGCAGAGAGGCTGAAGAGAGATGGCATAAAGATTCAAGGGGTAAGCGGCAACCATTCTTTTGGTATAAAGATCACAACAGACCCCAAAGAGATAGGGCCGTCGGATCTAGTGATATCCTGTGTAAAATCCTATGATACAGAGGAGGCCATAAAGCATGCCAAGGTCCTCTTCGGAGATAATACATATATCCTATCTCTCCAAAACGGTATAGGCAATATACAGATGCTCGAGGATGTTGTAGGTGTGGAGAGGGTAATAGGCGGGATAACCAATCAGGGCGCAAATACCAAGGAGTGGGGAGAGATCACCCATGCAGGTAAGGGTGAGACGATCATAGGTAAGAAGGATAAGAAGATCCTGGGGCCTATCCGCGATGTGGCAAAGGTATTGAACAGGGCAGGCTTCACAACAAAGGTTACAAGGGATATCAACTCTATCCTCTGGAGTAAACTCATAATCAATGTAGGGATAAATGCACTGACAGCTATATGCAGGCTTAATAATGGTAGATTATTGGAGCATGACGGCGCAAGGTTTATCATGAAGCAGGCTGTAGGTGAAGCTGTAAAGGTAGCCAAGAGAAAGAGGATAAAGCTCATCTATGACGACCCTATACAAAAGGTTGAGCAGGTATGTAAGGCTACTTCTAAGAATGTCTCAAGTATGCTGCAGGATATCTTAAGGAATCGTAAGACAGAGATAGATTATATTAATGGTGCCATAGTAAGGCAGGCCTCAAGCTATAACATACCAACTCCGGCCAATGAAATACTGTGCAGCCTCATTAAGACTATAGAGGAAAGCCACAAAGAGAGGCTCTAGATCAAATTACCATGATAATCATCGGCGAAAGAATCAATGCATCAAGACCCCCCATTAAGAAGGCCATTGAAAATAAGGACAAAGCCTTTTTACAGAATGAGGCGAAGGCACAGAGAGATGCCGGCAGCACCTTTTTGGATCTTAATTGCGCTATAAGCACAGAGAACGAAGTCCAGGATATGGAGTGGCTCGTAGAGACGATTGAAGAGGTTGTATCTATTCCACTCTGTATAGACAGCCCAAACCCCTCTGCTATTGCCAGCGGTGTAAAAAAGAGCAGGGGTAACGCCCTTATAAATTCCATTACAGCTGAAGAGTCTAGATATAAGCATATAATACCCCTGGCAACAAAATATAAGTGCAGTGTTATAGCCCTTACTATGGATAGCAATGGCATGCCAAAGACCTCTCTTGACAGATACGAAATAGCAAAGGGTATTTATACTTTACTAAAGCGCGAAGGCCTACAAGACGAGCAGATATATTTTGACCCCCTGGTAAGACCCATCTCAAGTGAACCCGAGCAAGCAATGGAACTAATATCATCGATAGCAAAGATTAAGACGCTCGGTAATGTTAAGGTAATAACCGGGATAAGCAATGTATCATACGGCCTCCCGAAGCGCAGCCTCATCAACTCGACCTTTTTGTCAATGGCACTCTGCGCAGGCCTGGATGGTGCCCTTATCGATCCCCTGGACAAAAAAAGCATCCAGGCTATTAAGACGAGTGAAGCACTCCTGGGCAGGGATAAGTACTGTATGAATTTTATCGGCGCACACAGAAAGGGGCTGATATAGTATGGCACACCCTAAGAGGGTCTTTATAGCAGCGACTATGCAGAATGACGGTAAGACGACCGTCTCAATGGGCTTGATAACAGCACTGAAGAAGCGTTTTGGAAATGTTGGGTTTATCAAACCAATAGGACAGAGGTATCTGATAGAGCAAGGCTATAAGGTCGATGAGGATTCTGTGTTGATTGAGGATATCTGCAATATTAGGTGTCGACTAAATGATATGAGCCCTATTGCGATAGAGAAAGGCTTTACTGAAAATTATATAACTAAACCTAAGAAGAGTGATCTCGAAGATAGGATAAAAGAGTCATTCAACCGTGTAGCAGAGAATATGGATCTCGTCGTCATAGAAGGGACGGGTCACGCTGGAGTAGGCTCATGTTTTGATCTCTCCAATGCAGCCGTTGCAAAGCTTTTGGATGCGCCGGTTATACTCATAACCTCTGGGGGCATAGGCAGGCCCATTGATGAAGTGCTGCTCAATGCAGCACTCTTTGAAAAAGAGGGCGTTAAACTAAAAGGAGTGATAGTCAATAAGGTCCTTGAGAAGAAATACGAAAGAATAAAGAACGTCGTTACTCAGGGGCTCCAGCGCAAGGGGCTTGCAACATACGGTGTCATGCCTTACAAGAAATTCATGACCACACCTACCATAAATGAGATTATTGAAAGGACCAATGGCAAGCTTCTTTGCGGCAAGAACCTGATATATAACGTAGTAAACAAGATTCTCGTAGGTGCAATGGAGCCCGATGAAGCGCTGCGCTATATAGAAGATGGAAGCCTGATAATAACACCTGGAGACAGAGAAGATATCATACTGGCGGCAACGGGCATGCACTTGTCACACGATAATGATCTCAGTATAGCAGGCATTGTATTGACTGGCGGGCTGTATCCTCACGGAGAGATATTGGAACTGGTAAAGAAGGCGCGCATACCCGTGGTCTTAACTCAAGGTGATACATATACGGTATCATCTAGGGTACATGATATGATCGTTAAGATAAAACCACAAGACAAGCTCAAGGTAGCTACTGCTATCGAGCTTGTAGAAAAATATGTAGATGTAGAAAGAATAGTAAAGGATTTATAATGGTACGCTTTTTTATACTTTCTCTGGCTGTGCTCCTTACTGGTTGCGCCCAAGAATCTACTTACGTAGAGCTAACCAGAACAATAATGAATACCAAGGTAAGGGTCAAGATCTATAATGGCGACTCACTTAAGACCAGGAAGATCGCAGAGGACGTATTCTTTAAGATGGGGAAGGCGGCAAATCTGCTGGATCGTCATAATAGAGACAGTGAGATCTCTTTTATAAACAGGCTCGAAGATGTTAAAGAGATAATAATACGGTCTGAGACTGCGCATGTAATACGTAAGGCCCTTGAGATTTACCGCGTAAGCAATGGGGCCTTTGATATAACGGTTACGCCGCTCGTTGATCTATGGCAGGCGTATAAATTAAAATTGAGGGCACCGGACCCCCGTGAAATATCAGCAAAAAGTGCAACCGTAGGATCAAGGGCCATACTGCTAGACCCAGAGAATAGGCTCCGTTTTACTAAAGATAATGTTATAATCGATCTCTCTGGTATTGCAAAGGGTTATATCGTTGACCAGGGCGTAAAGGCGCTCTTGAAGGCAGGGGTAACGAATGCCTTAATAGATGCCGGCGGTGATATCTATTGTCTTGGCTCAGGTTCAAGAGATGGGTGGAGCATAGGGCTGCAACACCCTAGAGAAGATGGATTGCTAGGGAAGCGAAGTTTCAAGCTTACGGATATGGCAGTCGCCACTTCAGGAGATTACCAGGA
>CAYLIX010000146.1:0-3627 GCA_964383775.1 uncultured Planctomycetia bacterium | reverse complement strand
AAAATAGTTCCATACAGTTCAAGAAATTCAGGTTCAGGGTCTATACAATAGAGAAGGTGCTGCTTGAAAAATTGTAACCTTATTGTCATACTGGATAGAGGGCTCGTAGGCACCAGGGATATATACAGGGTAGCCAATGAAATCATGGAGGGCGGTGCACCATGCATACAGCTCAGGGATAAACTATCCGATGATAAGACACTCCTTAAGGAGGCCAAGAAGCTAAGAAGACTGACTGCCAGAAGACGATGCGCGTTTATTGTAAACGATAGGGCGGATATTGCGCTCGCTTCCGGGGCAGACGGCATACATATTGGCAGCCATGATATCTCATACCAGGATGCGAGGAATATGCTGGGCAAAGATGCCATTATAGGGATCAGCACGCATAGCCCTGAGAAGGCGTTTTGGGCGCGCATGCTCGGGGCCAACTATATAGGCGTAGGCCCCATATTCCAGACAACGACAAAACCGAGCCTTAAACCAATAGGCACTGGAATAGTCACAGGGCTCTCTAAGGTAATAAAGATACTACCATGCTTTTATATCGGCGGCATAACATTGAACAATATTGATATGATTATAGACAGGGGCGGAACGCGTGTGGCAGTAGCCAGCGCAATACTCAATAGCAAAGATATTAGAGAGGCTACAAGGGCCTTCATAGATAAGCTGACTCCGTTATCCAGCTTTGAAATGGAACCTATTAAGACATAAGATGACTCAACTTGACTACGCAAAAAAGAATTGTATCACTCCTGAAATAAAGGCGGTTTCAGAGAGAGAAGGACTAGAGCCCCAGGTAATACTTGAGGGGCTTAAAGCAGGCAACATAGTGATCCCAAAGAACGTCCTTCATAACGTAGCAAACATATGTGGCATAGGGAAGCTCCTTAAGACTAAGGTAAATGCCAACATAGGCACCTCAAGCGATACCCCGGATATCTCACATGAAATGGAGAAGCTAAGGGTCTCTATTGGTGCTGGCGCAGATACAGTCATGGACCTATCTGTGGGTAGCTCCATAGACAAGATGTTGAGTGCTGTCCTTGCTGAATCTACTGTACCGGTTGGGACAGTGCCGATATATGAAGTAACGTCAAGATTCCTAAATGGCAATGACATCTCAAATATGAGATGGGAAGATATTGAAGAGACGCTCTTGAAACAGGCGCGTCTGGGCGTTGATTTCTTTACCATACATGCGGGTGTTACAAGCGAAATTGTAGAATTCTTAAAGAAGCGTGAGCGCATACTTGATGTAGTCAGTAGGGGCGGTTCTCTCATGGTAGACTGGATAATAAAGACCGGCAAGGAGAATCCCTTTTATGAAAACTTCGAGCGTATACTGGAGATTGCAAAAGAGTATGATATCTGCTTAAGCCTGGGTGATGGGATGAGGCCCGGGGCCATTAAGGATGCAGGGGACGAGGCCCAGATACAAGAGCTCATAGTGCTCGGCCGTCTGGCAAATATGGCAAGATCCTTTGGCGTACAGGTAATGATAGAGGGGCCAGGGCACGTGCCAATAGACGAGATACCATACAATGTTGCTATGGAGAAGTCTCTCTGCGGCGGGGCGCCTTTTTATGTGCTGGGGCCCGTTGTTACGGATGTAGCGCCGGGTTATGACCATATAACCGCAGCCATAGGCGGCGCTATTGCGGCGAGCTGCGGCGCAGACTTTCTATGTTATGTAACTGCATCTGAGCACCTGCGGCTCCCGAGCATCTCCGATATAAAAGAAGGGGTTATCGCAACTAAGATAGCAGCCCATGCAGCAGACATAGCTAAGAATGTTAAAGGTGCGTCGGATTGGGATGATTCAATATCGCGCGCAAGAAAGACGAGAGACTGGAAGAAGCAGTTTGCCATGGCAATAGACAGCGCAAAACCGCAACTCTATAGAAGCGAGTCTAATCCTAAGACAGAAGATGTCTGTTCTATGTGCAATGAATTCTGTCCGATAAAGCGAGGAGAGGAGAGCCTAAAATGAGTATACTAGTAGTAGGTTCAGTGGCACTAGATACGGTCGAGACTCCATTTGGAAAATTGCGTGATCTCCTGGGCGGCTCAGCTACATATTTTTCCATATCTGCAAGCTATTTTACTGATGTACATCTAGTCGGAGTTATTGGAAAGGACTTCCCTGTAAAGTATATGAAGCTCTTTAAGAAATTTGGCGTGGATACAGACGGCTTAAAGAGAGAAGACGGCCTGACCTTTCGATGGGTAGGTAAATACGGTTATGACATGAACGTTGCAGAGACTATAGCAACACACCTAAATGTATTTAAGAATTTTGATCCGATCTTACCAGAACGCTACAGAAGCATTAAACATATTTTTCTTGCAAATATCGATCCCGATTTACAGCTCAATGTATTAAAACAAGTACAGTCTCCGGAATTTATTGCAAGTGATACGATGAATTTCTGGATCGAAATAAGCGTAAGGCGCTGACAAGATTACTAAAGAAGATCCACCTCTTCTTTATAAATGATAGTGAGGCAAAAGAGCTTTCAGGTGAGAGCAACCTACTCAAGGCAGCTAAGCATATATTGTCCATGGGGCCAAAGATGGTCGTAATAAAGAAGGGTGAACATGGCTCATTATTTGTCTCTAAGGAAAATACTTTTGTAGCGCCGGCATTTCCGTTGGAGAGCGTATATGACCCTACGGGCGCCGGAGATTCATTTGCTGGCGGGCTGCTGGGGCATCTCTGTAAATGCAAAAAGATTGACGACAAGAAGGTAAGGAGCGCCATTATCTACGGCAGTGTCATGGCCTCATACGCAGTGGCAAACTTCAGCCTCACAGGCATAAAGAAACTAAACAAGAAGCTCATTGAGAAACGATACAAAGAGTTCAAGAACTTAACAAGTTTTTAGGGACGGTTCTGGAGCTGAACCCAGAGGTGTCCCTGAAATTGAACTTAGAGGTGTCCCTCTTATTTTGTCTGTTTGTAGTAGTTATAGTTATAGGGGACACTTCTAGGATTGTAATTAGGGACATGTCTGGGATTGGCGTGAGAACCGTCCCTAGAACTACGAACAGGCGGGTGTAGTTCAGTGGTAGAACACTGGCTTCCCAAGCCAGATATGTGAGTTCGATTCTCATCACCCGCTCCACTTCTGCCGAAGGCAGAAGTGATCCTGAGGATGCGACCAAAGGGAGCATCCGAAGGACCTTACAAGAGTAAGCGAGCGACAAGCGGAGGCAACCCTTGGCGGCACTGTCTTCGAGCTGAAGGAATTACTTACGAAAATGCGAATGAATGTTACAGGCATTACAATATTGGTGGTAGTCTCAATGATCCTCGCTGGATGCGGAGGCATGGGGTATGTTACTGTGCCATCAGTCTCTGCCAGAAAAGAGCCCGGGCTATATCATAAGGTGCTCAAGAAGGAGACCCTCTACTCCATATCAAAACGCTATGGGGTTAATATGGACTTGATAGTAAAAGCGAACAGGCTTCCTGATAAACAGAAGATATATGTAGGCCAACTCTTATTTGTACCGCAGCCTGACAGCATAGATCATGAAGGCACGCAGAGAGAGTCGTCATTTATGTGGCCGATAAAGGGGAGCATAATATCCTTTTATGGGAGTATCAAGGATGGCATT
>CAYLIX010000145.1:0-3692 GCA_964383775.1 uncultured Planctomycetia bacterium | reverse complement strand
ACCCTCGTTACGCCTTCCACCAATACCTTAAAAGATCCTTCGGGCAGTTTCAGAAGCTGGAGTATATTGGCGACTGTGCCTATATGGAATATCGCATCTGCACTGGGAGAGTCGTCCTTGAGGTTCTTCTGAGTACACAGGAGTATCTTCTTATCCTGCGCCATTGCGTCATTGAGCGCCTTTATGGAGCGCTCCCTGCCCACCAGAAGTGGCACTACCATCTTTGGAAATATTACTATATCCCTTAGAGGTAAAAGCCCTATGATATTCTTTGCTGTAGAAACCTTTGTATTCATTTCTTCTTTATCGATGTTATTACGTTATCTACTATTCCGTATTCCTGTGCTTCTTTAGCCGACATAAAGTAGTCGCGATCCGTATCCTTCTTTATCTTATCGAGAGGCTGATTCGTATGCTTTGACAATACCTCTTCGAGACGGCTTCTTAAGCGTATGATCTCTTTTGCCTGTATACTGATATCAGTAGCCTGTCCATGCACGCCGCCCCATGGCTGGTGCATCATTATCCTTGCATGCGGCAGCGCAAATCTCTTCTTTGGGCTTCCCGCTGCAAGAAGGACTGCGCCCATGCTTGCGGCCTGTCCCACACAGTAGGTATTTACATCCGGCTTTATGAACTGTATCGTATCATATATTGCAAGGCCGCTCGTCACAGAACCACCGGGAGTATTTACATAAAGGTCTATATCCTTATCCGGGTCCTCCATCTGCAAAAATAGAAGCTGTGCTATGATCAAGTTGGCGACATTGTCGTCTATGGCAGTACCTATAAAGATGATCCTGTCCTTTAGCTGTCTTTATAAGTTGTCGTATGCCCTTTCTGTCCTACCGGTCTGTTCCACTACCATCGGGATAAGTACGCTCATATCATCCTCCTTTGGTTACATCAGCGTTTTTTATCAGAAAGTCTATTATCTTATTCTCTCTAAGCTCTCCTTTTAAGCGCCCCAAAAACCCTTTCTCTCTATAGTACTTCTCAAGCTCATCCTTAGATACATTGGATTGCAAGGCCAGGACCTCAAGGGCCCCATCCAGCTCTTTGTCAGTTACGCTTATCTTCTCCTCTTTTGCTATCTTATCAAGCACAAAGAAGAGGCGTACTCTGCTTTCAGCCTGCTGTTCCATATTCTTTTGTATGTCCGGCTCTTTCTTCTTTATCTCGTCTTCCTTTATGCCTCGTTTTTTTAGATTCTCCTTTGCCTCGCGGACCAGCATCTCAGTCTCTTCAGTAAGGATGCCCTTGGGCGTATTGAAATTTGCGTTCTTTAATAGAATCTTAAGTATCTGACCCTTCATGTCAGAATCTGCATGCAGCTCTTCGCGCCGCTTAAGATCCTTCTTCACTGCCTCTTTAAATTCTGCCAGGGTCTTATACGGTCCACCGAGCTTCTTGATAAAGTCGTCATTTATCTCTATCTCTTCTTCACTCTTATTTATCTCTTTGTATGATTTCTTTAATGTAGCGAGGTAACTATCCACATCTTCGTCCTTTACCTCTTTTACATGCCTCTTAAGCTTCATGCCCTTGTAATTTTTAAGGGTTATCTTAGGCCTGATATCCACGGTCGCCTTATACTTTATATCCTGCCCTTCCTTGAATTGCAGGTCGCTTATTGTCGGAAGGCTCACCGGGTCTGTAGCAGTATCCTTAACAGCCTTTCTATAAGAGTCCCCAACAAGGTCACCGAGCGCTCTTTCGCGTGCTGCATCGTTGTGCTGCTTCTTCAACATATCGAGCGGTACCTTGCCTTTTCTGAATCCAGGCATCTCGGCATTCTTCTGCAGGCTCGCAAATATCTCCTCAAGCTTCAGATCCAGTTCCTTGTACGGTATCTCTAATGTAAACTCTCTTCTCGATCCTTCTATGTCTTTATATTTATGTTTCATCATCATCCTACATACTGAATTTTTCGCCCAGGTATATCTTCCGGGCATCGGGGTTAGTGATCAATTCATCCTTTGTACCTGAGATGAGTATCTTTCCTTCACACATGATATAAGAGCGATCTGTAATGGATAAGGTCTCCCGCACATTATGGTCTGTGAGAAGTATGCCCAATCCTCTCTCCTTTAACTCTCTTATGATCTGCTGACATTCAAACACGGCTATGGGGTCTATCCCGCTAAACGGCTCATCGAGTAGTATAAACATAGGATTTGTCACGAGCGCCCGCGTGATCTCCAATCTGCGGCGCTCTCCACCCGATAGTGTGTAGGCCCTGTTCTTTGCAAGGTGTGAGATCTTAAGTTCTCCAAGGAGCTTCTTTACCCTCTTCTTGCGCGTACTGCTAGGTATATTAAGCGTCTCAAGGATGGCCATTATATTCTCTTCTACGGTAAGTTTTCTGAAGATCGAGGGTTCCTGCGAGAGGTATCCTATGCCGCAACGCGCACGCTGATGCATGGGGAAATTCGTTATGTTACGTCTGTCAAATATGATACGGCCGTCATCAGGCCTTATCAGGCCTGTGATCATATAAAAGGTGGTCGTCTTACCAGCGCCATTAGGGCCTAAGAGGCCTACTATTTCGCCGCGCTTTACATTTATATCTACTTTATCTACAACCCGTCTCTTATTATATGCCTTTATCAGGTGCTCTGTCTGTAAAAGATGCATACCCTTAAAATGCCTCCAGCTCTTTCTCTATCTTGTCCATATCCTCAGTAGAGTGTATATAGATCCTGGGCCTGCCCATAAGCACTATCTTCTGATCAGCAGTAGTGTATATGGCCTTCTGGCTATATGTAGAATCATCGCCCCTTACTACCTTAACCTCGCCTTCTGCGACCACCTTAATTATATCCTTTGTCACAGGATCGAGGAATGCCTCCATCTTATCAGAGTGAATCTCACCCTTCTGGTCTTTTACAAGTACGTTCTCATTGAAGATGGCTAAATTATTTTCGTAATCTATGTCAAGGGAACCATCGCACGTTATTATGGCATTACCAGGCTCATCCTGAGGGGTCTCTTTAATCTCTTTGTTTGCAGTAATATCCAGATCCATACCTTTCATAACATTAGTGGCAAGCTTTACCGTGACATCTTCATTCAATATGATCTTCTTCATCTGAGGAAATGCCTTTGCGCCTACGCCATCAGCGATCATATCACTCCTTACGATCCTTATAGGTCTATCCGTGGTAATGGTGTCAGTCTTTTCATGCCATTTAAGATAATCTGTAAAGAGCTTTGCTCCGTCGGAGGTTTCGACTTCAACGTCTTCATACAGGGATATCTCTTTGCTCGATCTATCATAAGAACCCTTTAGAGCAGTGAGGTGTATCTTCGGATCTTCATAGGTCTCCATATTTATATCGAGGAGGTTGACTATCTTTGCCAGGATGTCCGCAGATCCGCCGTTTAACTGCCACTTCTTTGTGCCATCCTCAGTATAGTTTACAAGATCAAAGGTGAGTATCTTCTGTTCAAGCTCTTCCTTCATCTCAGACATAGAAGCCATCTCTCTGGCAAGACGCCTCTTCTTTGCGTTGGAAGAGGAGATTACCAGTAAGATGGCCATCATAAGCGCCACTATTGCTATTATATGTTTTCTATTCTTCATAAAGCTAATCTCCATAAGGCACAATATATTATCATAATATTATAATAGAAGTCAACCCCAATACTCCGGGGTACCTATATCTGCCCAGTCACCCTTATGTTCATGG
>CAYLIX010000144.1:0-3725 GCA_964383775.1 uncultured Planctomycetia bacterium | reverse complement strand
AAGAAACTTTTAACGATGATAGCACGAATACCTGACGAAAGTTTTGCCAGGGCTTCTCACAGAGAAGACTCTAGGACAACGGAAACCCTATATACAAATGCCTGCCAAAGATTAGGTTTGCGGCAGTTAGAGACCAGTAGAGATATAACATGGGAAACGAATCGCGTAGAATTTGATATTGCTGAAGGCACGTTAAGATCATTGAATAAAGATGACGAAACATTGC
This sequence comes from uncultured Planctomycetia bacterium, assembly GCA_964383775.1. Taxonomy (GTDB): domain Bacteria; phylum Omnitrophota; class Gorgyraeia; order JABMRJ01; family JABMRJ01; genus CAYLIX01. The sequence continues at coordinate 3,499 of CAYLIX010000144.1, read as the reverse complement.
ATACTATCTCATTGCGCGAAGAGATGTCTGAATGTAGATTTATGGGCTATGAAGGGCTAAAGAGGGGCTTGGTTGAGAGGCTAAGCGTGCTTACTGAGGAAGAGCTAACTTCAGTATCATTGGGCAGGGTATTAAATGAAGATAATGAAGGACTCTTTAATGACCTTTCAATATTGAGAAGGAGTGTGCGTGCACTAAAAGGACTTCCGAAAAATAGCCAAGATAGTATATGCTACGAAGTTTCAAAGATATTTGTTGATACATTTAATGAAGTTTATGATGATGCAGAGGCCTATTTACAAAGAGGAAATTATAGAGAAGAGACTGGGCAAAACTCTCTTAATATAAGTGCCCATTATTGGGTTGTTATAGATGGCATAGATGATATAGACGATAATATAGTTGTTGATCTTACATATGGACAATTTAACCCTAGCTATAGAGACCGGGTCTTGGTTACTACAGAAGATAGATTAGATGATTTTGGATTAGAATTGCCTTTTGCTGAAATAGATGAACTTTTTGCTACAGAAGATGATATGGTACAACCCGCCATAGGCTCACCAGCGAATTTCTTTAGGGTGATATATTCGAATGAATTCAAAGAGAGGTTTGAGCAAGAAGGCAGTGTACCACTTAAAGATATACGGGAGGCTATAGGTGTAGCAGAGTCTACAGCTGAGCGTGACACAAATAGGCTCGCATCTGCTGGGCTTATAAGGAAAGAGGGAAAAGGAGATGATGCAGAAATTTATGATATATTAAGAGATCTGGATAAAGAGAGAAGATATAGGATCTATCGCAGCCTTTGCAACTTAGGCACAAAACCTACTGTGTCTCAGACTCAAGGTGTAATGCGTGAACATATTTATCACCATGAAGAAGTCAGGGAACTACTCATACAAAAAAGAGAAGAGGCAATTGCAAATGGCAATATACCTATGTTCAATGTACTTGCAAAGAGGCTTACTGAGCTTCTCTTGCCACCATATACGGAAGAGTACATAGCTATATTAACAAAGACAAATGGTAATCTGTCAGAGCTGGCAAGGGAAAAGAGTGTAAGCCCTATTACCATCTTACAACAAGTAAATGCTATAAGGGATAGGGCAGAAGAGATAGGAGCAGAAGATGTAGTGGAGAGGCTTGACAATGTATTGGGGATTCCAGGTACTGCAGTAGGATATGAGGCTATCCTGGCAAGGGATGCAAAGATGATGACAGAATTGTATGAGGAATGCGTAACAAAGGATATGGCAGATAAGGCAAGATATCGCCTGACCCTTAATAGAGATCTAATAACAGAACAGTCACTGGAGGATAGGGTAATAAGAAGAGGGTGGAAAAAATTAGGCACGCTTTATGGAAAATGCGGAGCCAAATTTGAAAGCATAAAATCAAACAAGGCACGCATAGGTAAGGAGCCTAGAGAGTGGATCTTACGCATGGAGGCTTTTGATCAAGATGGCAAGAGAATAGGCTGGTCATATGTAGGCGCAGATAATCTCAATTCACCGGCATATCTATTGGGCATATTAAATATAGCATTTGCAGGATGCAATATAAAGAAGGCCTCTACCTGGAATGGTAATAGCGGCCTGATAATCGATTTTATAAACAGGCAATATCGCTTCCTTGCCCGGAGAAAGAAGGGTATTATAAATCCGGCTGCAGATCCAAAGGATATAGTAAAGAGGATAAGGACAGCTACTAATATGAAGAGAGACGGAATATTCTTATGGCTGCCTCCTATAAGAAGAGCAGAGCCGGATAGACTGCTCGAGACACTAGATGAGACACTGACAGCAGTGTAAGAGATTGCTTCGTCACCGCTTTTTTATGGGGGACGTTTCCCTCGCTTCGCTCGGAAACGTCCCCTTTATAGCGGCTCCTCGCAATGACGGGCTACCAGAGCTTGCCGAGGGAGAGGGTGATGGAGCGTTCGGATTCTGAGGCGAGGAGTTTAAAGAGGGCCTCTCCTGATCTTCCAAGAAAGTAGTGCCTTAAAGTAAGTTCCACTCCTAATGATTTACCCCTCTTATCACGTAGCATAAAGACGAGACTATTCTGCCTGCCTAGCTTTACCTCTGCGCCATAAGCGAGATAGTTTCTTCTGCCATTTGGGTATCGTATTTCAAATAAGAGGCCTGTATTACGTGTGAGGCGCCATTTACCGAATAGGGTAATATTGCGCGAACGAGTCTTTAGGCGCGCACCTGCTTTATAGATAAGTGCATTCTTATTTTTAACTAGCCCTGTTCTTACAAGGCTGGCTTCAATATCAAAACCGGAATTTCCACTTGTACCCAACACATACCTTATGCTATGGTTATTTACTATCTCCCAGGAACCTTTAAATATAATCTTCTTCTCAATTCTTGTACGCCTCTTTAAGCGCCTCTTCTTATATGTGTATTCGATTTCATTGCCCTTAGTAATACGCCATTTTCCCGTAAGTGTAAGAACATCATGCTCACCCTTCTCTTTTTCTGCTAAGAAGTGTATACGACTCTTCTTATCCATAGACCATCTTCCATTAAGCTGGAGAGTACGTGTAATAGTCTTACCCTTATTCTCTTTTGTTGCATAGGCAAATCCTAGCATATTCTCTTTAACGAGCACTATATCGCCTTTTAAGAGTAGCGCCTCTTTTGCATATTGTTTACCTGAATGGCGCAGGGTAAAGAGGAGATTGTGGTCTTTGGTCAGGGAATATCTGCCCTTCAGGTTTATCCTGCGCGGGGTATTCTTGCGGTATGGCGCTTTTACATGGTAACGCAGGGAATTGGCCTTGCCGGATCTAAAGCTGCCATCCAGGCTTAGCCTGTACTTGGCTACAGCGGATTTCTTACCGCTCTTTAAGACAAGCCTGTTATGTGGGTCTATTTCATAGGATATTTTATTCATTTGATTAAATAGTAGTATTATGTTAATATTATATCACAATACGGAGGCTTTATGAAGGTTATTATCCTCGCGGCAGGCGAGGGTACCAGGATGAAGAAGCTCTTTCCAGGCACGCCAAAGGTCCTTATCCCCATAGAGGGAAGGCCCATGATAGAGCATCTCATAGACCAGTATAAGGGCTTTGATATACTTCTTAATGTAAGGGCCAAAGATGCAAAGAAGTTCAAAGCCTTTAATCTACCGCTTCTTATCGAGGAGAGCCCCCTTGGAAATGCCGGGGCAATAAAGCACTTTCAGAGAGAGCTAGGGGATAGGTTTGTTGCAACGCATGCTGATACCTATTCTAATATAGATCCAAAAACACTCGTTGAATCGCATAAAGGATGTGCCACCATGGTCGTCAAGAATATCTCCAATGAGAAAGAGTTTGGTGTGGTGACACACGAGAAAGGGCTAGTAACCGGATTTACGCGCCATCGCCTTATAAACTGTGGGGTATATTCATTTACGCGTGATGTATTTGCGTATATTGGCGATGGTTTTCAGGACTTTGATAAGGATCTCTTTCCTAAGCTGATAAGTAAGAGGCTGC
>CAYLIX010000143.1:0-3726 GCA_964383775.1 uncultured Planctomycetia bacterium | reverse complement strand
AATGGTTACGTATTATGCCCATCTCAAATGGTATATTTGAAGCCTCTGAAAACCCAAGGGCTGCACAATTACCAGAATCGGGTATTGGAAGGACCATATCCGCCTCTATAGAGTATTCACTGGCAAGCTGCCTACCTAGTAATTTTCTTGCTTCATATACATTACCACCATATATATCACTGTCAGGCCGCGCAAAATAGATAAATTCAAATATGCATTGTGTTGGCAGTACCTTTGAAGAGGACTTTATTGAGGTTATTCCCTTCTGGTCGATAAATACGATCTCTCCTGGCTCTATCTCTCTTACATACTCAGCCTCTATAAGGTCTAAGGCACAGGTCTCTGATGTCACTACATAAGCTCCATCCAATTTACCGATACAAAGCGGTTTAAAGCCATTGGGGTCTCTTGCAGCTATTAATCTATCCTTTGTCAGTATTGCAAGTGAATAAGCGCCCTTTGCCTTTTTCAGGGCAGATACTAATCTATCTTCAAAACTCCCTTTTTCATTTGTCAGGAGGTGTGCGATCACTTCAGAGTCCATGGTCGTCTGAAAGATGGCTCCGTTCTTTTCTAATCTGGAGCGGAGGCTGCGCGTATTTACTAAATTTCCATTATGCGCAATGGCCAAAAATCCATCAGCGTGCCTGGCTATAAATGGTTGTGAATTTGAGATTACAGAAGATCCAGTCGTTGAATAGCGCACATGCCCTACAGAGATATCCCCTTTTAGCGGCTTTAAATTCTCTTCATTAAATACATCTGATACAAGGCCCATACCCTTAAAAGAGTTTATATTGCGCCTGTTTGAGACTGCAATACCTGCGCTCTCCTGGCCTCTGTGCTGTAGCGCATAGAGCCCGAGATATGTAAGGCGCGCTGCGTCCTTATGCCCGTAAATACCAAATACACCGCAACTCTCTTTTATATCCTTATTCATTATTCCCATTCTATTGTGCTGGGGGGTTTACTCGAGATATCATAGACCACCCTATTTACACCCCTCACTTCATTTATGATCCTGTTTGATATTCTTGCCACAAGGTCCTGCGGAAGTCTTACCCAATCTGCAGTCATGCCATCCATGCTCTTTACTGCCCTTATTGCAATGGCATTCTCATATGTCCTCTCATCCCCCATGACCCCTACGGTCTTTATGGGTAAGAGTACTGCAAAGCTCTGCCAGATCTCTCTATAAAGCCCTGCACCCTTTATCTCCTCCATTACTATGCTGTCTGACTTTCGTAGTATATCAAGCCTCGATTTTGTAATCTTGCCTATGATCCTTACTGCAAGCCCTGGTCCAGGAAACGGCTGTCTGTATACTATATCGTCTGGTAACTTTAATTCTCTGCCTACGAGCCTCACCTCATCTTTGAATAGATATTTAAATGGTTCGATCAGGTTGAGTTTCATGCGGGCAGGAAGCCCTCCTACATTGTGGTGGGTCTTTATGGTTACTGAGGGTCCTCCGAATGACGAACGGCTCTCGATCAAGTCCGGGTATAGTGTACCCTGCGCCAGATACTTTATACCACCCAGCTTCTTTGCCTCTCTTTCAAATACACGGATGAACTCTCTTCCAATGATCTTTCTCTTCGTCTCAGGATTGGTTATATTATTCAGACGTTTAAGAAATGACTTCTCTGACTTTATAAGCTTTAAATTTATACGATAGTGCTTCCTGAAGGTATCTACCACCCTCTTTGCCTCGCCTTCACGTAAAAGTCCATTATCCACAAAGATGCATGTGAGGCGCTTCTTTATAGCTTTATTGAGCAGTACTGCAAGCACAGAAGAGTCGACTCCCCCGCTTAAGCCCAGGATCACCTTATCGTTACCCACCTCATCTCTTACATTTCCTACAGTCTCTTTTACAAAAGACTTCATGCTCCAGCCACGCTTTGCCTTGCATATATTGAATAAGAAATTCTTAATGATCTTCTTGCCTTCTGGTGTATGGACTACCTCCGGATGAAATTGCACTCCGTATAATTTTCTGTACTTATCTTCTATAGAGGCGGCCTGGGAATTCTTTGTATACCCGATCACCTTAAAATCCGGGGGCAATTTTACTACTTCGTCGCCATGGCTCATCCATACCTGCGTATTCTTTGCAAGATTCTGTAAAAGAGGGTTTTTACTCCTTACCTTAAGCTGCGCATAACCATATTCACGCTTCTTTGCACTGTGCACTCTACCACCCATAGACTTTGCCATAAGCTGCATGCCATAGCATATCCCCAATACTGGTATGCCCAGCTTAAATATATCCTTATCACAGCCAGGACTCTTATTAAACCTTACGCTCGCAGGACCGCCTGAGAGTATTATGCCTTTAGGCTCCCTCATAAGCAGCTCTTCTGCCTTGATATCGTGTGCCAATATCTCGCTGAAGACACCCTCTTCTCTTATCCTGCGAGCTATCAGCTGTGTGTATTGAGATCCGAAATCGAGTATTGCTATCCTGTCAAAGTTTTTCATATTAACCCCATAAATATAGGTATGGTTATGATGCTAAATAGTGTTGTAAAAAACACACCGCTTGCAGCAAAGTCATGGTCACCGCCAAATCTCTTTGTAAAGAGCGGGCTTGTAGATGCTGATGGCATACATGCCTCCAGCATTATGACTGATCGTATCAAAGGAGAGAGTCCTTTAAATTGCCCCAAGATAACAAGGAATATGATGGGTACTATGATAAGTCTGCAGACGATAAGTGCGGATATCTCTTTGAAATTGGTGCCCTTCCTAAAACCCGTACTTGCCAGTATAGCACCCACTGTCAGCATGGCAAGTGGTATTGTGGCATTACCTAAGAGCTTCGATGTATCGAGGAAGAATTCGGGTAATTTCATAGATGTTATGCCTAAGATTACACCGAGTATTAAGGCTATAAAGGCTGGGTTTAATAGATTCTTAAGCTGGCCAAGAGGACGAGTATTGCCAGACTGGCCAATGATCCATACTCCGAATGTCCAATACAATGCATTGAATCCAATACTGAATATAGTAATAGCAAGCACGCCCTCTTCCTTAAAAAGAAGAAAAGCTATTGGGATAGCCATAAATACTGAATTTTGAAAGCTCGTAATGAGGACAAAGGTCTCGCGTCTTTTTTCAGGAAGTTTGAGTAAAGACGCGCCTATCTTACCTACTAAGAAACCGATAAATACTATAGCCGCTGAAAAGACGAGTAGTATGCGTAAGGATGTGAATGTTTCATAGCTGCAGCGCGTTGAAAGGACGTATATAAATAAGAACGGTAAGGTTATGGTCAATACTATCTTATAGAGATTATTGAGGGCTTCATCGGTTATAATCTTCCGTCTCCTGGCGAGCGCACCTATCGCCATTATGAAGAAGATAGCCCCGACTTTGGTCAAAACTTGAGTAACCATTGGAGGGATATAATTATATCAGATATAAAGATTTTGTCAATTACTGGTTATATTATCTTATATAGGCCTTATACCACATCTGGAAGCTCAAGAGTGCCCAGATCCTGTTGGTATGGCATTCATTCTGCTGGTGCTCGCCTAAGAGGGTCTCTATATATTCCCTGGAAAAGAGCCCTTTTTCAAGTGCCTTCTTGCTCAATAGTGCGTCTTTTACAAATTGTTTCAGTTCATTATTAAACCACCTGCCTACAGGCACGCCAAACCCCTTCTTCTTCCTATTCAGAAATGATAATGGTATCTCATTCTTGAATGCCTCTTTAAGTAT